>NZ_JAMXXC010000041.1:0-12274 GCF_024129855.1 Acinetobacter lwoffii | reverse complement strand
ATATTTTATATCCAGTCCATGGTGATAAAAACCATCATAAACCAGACATTTTTATTGGTGAGAATATAGACACTTTAAATGGGTTCTAACACACTGATTTCGTATAATGTATATTATGTTAAATCCGATACACCTAACATTAACTTCATATTTGTACTTCTCTTACCTAATATCAACAACTTATAGAAATAAACTTCCTAATCAAAAATATGATATGTTGACCTAAATTTTAGTTTATGAAGTTCATCATGTTTGAAGTCAAAAGTATCAAGTTAGAACAAAAGATATCTAATGAGAATGAAATAATATTATTGTTTAATACTGATTCAACATTCCCATGCTTATTCCCATTAATGTTTAGCTTGAGAGTGATACGTTTTCAAAGCTTATCTACGCAATATTCTGATTTGATGGCACTAAAAGACTGGTATATTTTTTGGTATAAAAAATACTCTATATCCTTCTGCGAATCATTCTATTCTTCAAATTATAATTTTGAGCTTATTCAAGACGAAATTGATAATTTTATTACTTTCCTAGAAAATAATAATGACTTAAGTAATGTCGTATGGTTAAGGGTAAATAGTACTGTCAATTATAAAAATATAAGTAATAAGATTCGCACTTTGTTTAAATTTTATACGTATCTTATGGATGACTACCTAACTGTTAAGAAACAACCCCATATAGATAGAAAAGAAATAGAAAAAATCAAATCAAATATTAAAAAATATATGGAAATTAAGAAAAAAAATATTAGGAAATTCACTAAAACAATACATGGTGAAAAAAGTATCTGTTTAAAAGTATGACAAATGAAATGGTTAAAGTTCTTTATGAAACAATAGCACCTAGCAGTTCTAACAATACTAATCCTTTTAATCCATTCAAAAATAGACCAACTCAATTTAGGAATTTTCTGGTAATTCATTTAATGCTCAATTATGGACTTCGAGTTGGTGAGTTGATGTTGTTGACTGTAAATTCAATGAAAAAGTCTGTATTGAATGATACTTATAGTTTAATTATTACCAATACTGATGATGAAAATGATGATAGACGTAGAAAACCAAAAATTAAAAATGAATTTTCATACCGAGTAATAACATTGCAAGAAAGAGATTATAGGTTTATAAATATTTATATAAAAGAAATTCGCAGTGATATTAATTCTGATATCTTATTCACATCTTTAAAACCACCCCACTCTTCTTTGAGTTATTCTAGTATTAATAAAATTTTTAAAATCATAGATAAAAATATTAAATATAAAATACCGCATCACTTTGATAATAAAGCTTTTGATTCAATAGATAGCATTACACCCCACGTATGTAGACATACATGGGCATATTTAATGTTAAATTATTCATTTAAAAAATATGAGAACATGGATAAACTAGGAAATTCGATTAATAATATAGGTCAAAATTCTTTGGATAAAGCACAAGATGATTTACGTGTGCTTGGAGGTTGGTCTCCTACGAGTTTAATGCCTACTTACTACGGCAAGAGATTTATCGTGGAAAGAGCAAACATCTCAAATCTTGAAAGAATCATTGAAATGAGTTTTGGTTTTGAAAAAACAATATGAAAAATAGTTAGATATTGGTTATTATTCTTCGGTTGATGAACATATTTTTAATCTATTCTCGTCTGAAGATTTAAATTCTATTGATAATTTAAGGATACCTTCATTAATTAAATTTAATCTTGCTTCTAAATTTGATACAAAATTTATTAGTACAATACCTGATATTTGGGATTTTTTTTATTCTGGGAATAAGATTTATTTAAATTTTGATTGTTTTGACTTATACGAGAAGAAAATTCTAAAATTCTTCTTAGTTTTTTTTATACAGGTTAATACCCCTTCAGGGCTCAGCTCTAAATTTAATGCATTTAAATATGCTATAAAATATTTTAAAAATAATAAATTAGACTTTAATTTTAATAATTTTAAAATATTATTAAATGATTTAGCAAAAATGGATAAAAATGGTTTTTATTATCATTTAAAATTTTTAGTTAAATTACTTTTTTTAGAAGATTTTTCTGGATTTAATATTGATAAAGAATATGAACTTGATTTTTTGGAGCGTCCTAAATCATTCAACTCAAAACTATATTATCAAGAATATGAGGATCGGATTGACTACCCTCTTAAAACTATGATTCAACAAGGATTTTCTAACATTAATAGTAATTTGGTAAATCAGGCTGAGAGCATCACTAATGATCAACTCTTAAATTCAGCGATGCTAGGTCTAGTTTATGTATCAGGGCTTAGACCCGTCCAATTGGCTAAATTATCTGTTAATGATTTAAAGCAGGATACTATCCGCAAAAGTGATAATTTTTGTCGTTATAGCGTCCTTATTCCTTATGCAAAGCAAGCTCGTTATGTTCATGAAAAAATTGCTATAAAATTACCCGAAGAAATTGCTGACATTCTTATCGCTTACATTAAAAGATACAACCTTAGTGGTGATCAAAAAATGTTCGACATGGGTGACAATGCTTCTCGTTTTTGCCAACACTCGATTAATAAACAATTATTTGATTTTTCTCCAAAGCAATACAAAGAAGCAGTTCTATCTGGTGAGATGATTCAACAGAAATATTCTTACTCAGATTTCAGACATCATGTTGGTTACAGCCTTGCAATAAGTGGGGCTACTGCAGAAGAAATTGCTTATATTTTAGGACATTCATCGGTTGTAACGGCTAGACACTATATTTTTTCCACACCTGAAATGGCACAAATTAGAGCTAAGGCATTAGGAAGAAACTCTTTATATCAACAAATGATTGCCATGCTATTGACGGGTCGGTTGGTCTATACAAAAGATTGGTCCCACAAAAAAGTATTAGGCAACATAGGGGCAGAAATTCACTACGATATTGGTGGTTGCTCCTATTCAGATAACTGTTTATATCAACCTGTGAGAAATTGCTACGGTTGCATGTATTTCCACCCTTTCATCGATGCTGATCATGAAAAAGTTCTTCGTAGTATTCAAAACGAAATAAATTCCTTGATTAAATTATCTGATGGAATTGGTCTAGCTAGGAACCCGGTGATTAGAATTCATGAAACTACAAAGTTTGAAATTGAATCAGTGATATTACGCTGTAATGTTTGTAAGGAATCAGATCATGATTTCTAAAAATTATCAAGAATTTATTAAGGAACAAAAACAGTATTTCTTAGAAAATATTCAACCAACATTTAAAAATACTTGGGATGAATCATTATGGGTTGGAGGTGCGGTTGGATCTGGATGGTTATTATCAAGATCAGGTAAAACTTATTTAAATTTTGGGGTTATCAAAAGGATAAAGGGAATTAATGATATTGAGATAAATGAAGCATTTCAATACTTTATGAAATCAGTTATTGTTTTAAGTTATCGTCAATCCAATAAAAGTGCTTCGCCACAAAAATTGTATGCAGAAATGCTAGTTCTTAAACGTTGGTACAGCGCATTAGTTCAACGTACTCAAAATCACCATGCATGTTCATTAACAACGGAAATTCTAAATATCGCTTTTGATTGTTTATTTGAGAATTCAAGTAAAACAAATCTTCCAGACCATGCAGGAAGTTTTATGCGTATACAAAATATGATAAATCATTATGGTTTTACAGAATCACAGCTTGAATTTGTACATGATTTAAAATATCTCAACAAGCAAAATAGAACACCAAATGCAAAGAAAACAAAAGCTTTAATTGATCAACTTGAGCTAGATGAAGATGATCTCGAAAGTGATAAATTAGTGTCAATTCAAACTTTTATTAATATTGTAGCTCTCAGTAGTCTATGTCAAACAACCAGTGAAAAAATAGCACTTAATTTTCTGTTGCTATTGATTATTACGGGCTTTCGTTCAACTGAAGCTATATTATTAAAAAAAAATGCGTTAATAAAAAAGAAAATTATAGATCCGATTACACAAGAACATTTAAATTTAGATGGTATCGCACAATATTCAATAGGTATTCGATATCATGGTGCCAAAGGTGCTGGTGAGCGTATTCATTGGTTAGAGCCTCTCGCAGGTAAATTAGCAGAAATAATTTTTGATACTGTACAACAACTTACAGAAGGATATCGTGCTCAAATTCAATATATCAAATCAAAGAGAATGATTGATTTTCTCCCATTAGAATTAGATAACATCCCAGGAAATGAAGTTGTTTTAGAAGATTTAATCAATACGATATTTAAGGTAAGAAAAATTAGTGACTATAAATATAGGATTAATTACAGAGCAATAATTTTGCCGTCAGTTAAGAAAATTCCTGTACTAAAGGAAATTAAAATTGGTAAAAAAGTAAATACTTATTATCTAAAGAAAGATATTAATGATTACATAAAGTCTTTGACACCCAATTTTACATCTAGCTCACCATTTGTTCATGTTCTTAATGAAAATGGTTTGAATGAGGAAATTTTATACGAGGATTTACTTTTTTTGCATGAATACAAGTCATTGAATTTTAGTAGAAAGTTTAGCCATAAATCTAATATAATTCCATTCACATGTACTATAATAAATAATTTCTTGGGGGGTGGTCAAAATTTATCTGTATTTGAGAAATATTATCTCAAGGAAAATGATACTGAATATTCAAAATTGTCTACACATATCCCAAGGCATAATATTAACACGTTCCTTGCTTTATCTGGACTATCAGAGCATTTACAAGCTTTACTTATGGGGCGTGTAGATATTAAGCAAAATCAATACTATCAACATGTAGCAATTAAACAGAGAAAAATTGCAGCTAGTTTGTTGGACAAACATGAATTAATACTCTCCACACACAAAGAAAATTATCTGCCTTCTAATCCTGTAGAATCAATTAAGCAAGATGGTTATATGTATTTTTCAAAATATCTAGATTTAGAAAGTAATTTAAAAATGAATTTACAATCTTTTGATAATAAAAATGAGATCTCAGAACACATTAAACACTCTTTCTTTGAAGATCTATTTTCTGATATTACTGACGCCTTTAATGAATTAAGTAATTCAGATCTTCCAAAAGCAGACTCATTAGTCGAAAGACATGCTTACTTACACCCTTTACAATTTGGAGGTTGCATGCGTGATGTTACAGTACACGATTGTCCAAAACGTATGGCATGTCAATCAGGTAATAAATGTGGAAATTTCACTATTACGCATAGGAAAGGAGAACTAGAAAATCTAGAGTCAATTATTAATAGTCTAACCGTGAATTATCAAAAAACTCTATCCATAGTCCAGCATGATAAGTCTTATACCCATATGCTAAGTGAGATAAAAAATAAAATCTCAAATTTAAATGTAATCAAAGAGAGAGCCTTGTCTAAAAGAGGTGGTTCCACTTGTTTGAACAACTAAAAGCGTATTTATAAGTGATATTCCGCTCTAGTTAAGCCACCTTGTTTTGTTGGGGTAGCTGATCATAGTAAAACTCATTTGGTGTCATTTTGTCTAGACTCGAATGAGGTCGTTTCAGATTATAAAACTCAAAATATGCACTCAATTGCTTTTTCGCATCTGTGACACTGCTATAAGCTTTGAGATACACCTCTTCATATTTAACGCTCCGCCATAATCGTTCAACCATCACATTATCTACCCATCGACCTTTACCATCCATACTGATTTGAATGCCATTTGATTTCAATACATCAATAAATGCATCACTGGTGAACTGACTGCCTTGGTCTGTATTCAATATTTCAGGTGATCCATATTTTTCAATCGCTTCATTTAAAGCCGAAATACAAAAATCCACCTCCATACTAATCGATACCCTATGCGCAAGTACCTTGCGGCTATGCCAATCAATCACAGCACATAAATAAACAAAGCCTTTTGCCATAGGGATATACGTTATATCAGTAGACCACACTTGATTACTGCGCTGAATAGCCAATCCTTTGAGCAGATATGGATATTTACGGTGAGCTTGATTAGCCTGGCTTAAATTTGGTTTGCAATATAACGCCTGAATACCCATTTTCTTCATTAAAGTACGTGTATGACGTCGTCCTATATGATGCCCTTGACGATTCAACAAATCACGCATCATACGACTGCCTGCAAAAGGATATTGCATATGTAATTCATCAATACATCGCATCAGCTTCAGATCTGATGAGCTAACAGGTTTTGGGCGATAATAATAACAACCACGAGAGACTTTCAGTAACTTAGCTTGTTTAGATACTGAAATCTGAAGTGAGTGATCGATTAACTTTTGTGGTTGAAGCGGCCCAGTTTCTTCAACACACCTTCTAAAAAATCAATTTCTAATGCCTGCTCACCGATTTTTGCATGTAACTTTTTAAGATCAATGGGAGGTTCTGATGGAGCTTTTGATTGATCGAAAGCTTGTGAGGAAGCTGAGATCAATTGATTTTTCCAGTCAATAATTTGGTTTTGATGAACATCAAACTCAGAACTCAATTCAGCAAGTGTTTTTTCTGCTTTGATCGCAGCAAGTGCTACCTTAGCCTTAAAGTCGTTTGAATGATTTCTTCTTGGTCTACGTGCCATAAAATACTCCATATATTGATGTTTATAACATCATTTGAGGAGCAGAGTATCACTTATAGGAGTTGTTCAAATTTCCGGATCCATCTCTAAACGCAATGACTTAACACCTATTCGTATATTTGATTATATTGATGAAAGTATAAAATTACCTCATACACTATCTGAATTATTTGCTATCGAACAGCACAAAATTGAATCAAGTAAGGCTTAGAAAATGTTACGTGGTAAGGAATTGGATCAAGCAATCGAAAATGAATTACAACTTATGTTATTAGAGGGTTACGATAAATCCCCTATTTCACATAAATCTGTCCACGATAGACTTGTAGCTAAAAAACATATTTCAGGAGGTTTAAGTACTCTAAGCAACCTGAAACGTAAAAGTTTAATTAGCAGGTATATTGCTGAACAAATCTCATCGCTAAATCTTAAAACAAAAGATCAACAATTGTTTGTAAACAGAAAAACTAGACAGGCCCTAAGTAATTCAAATAAGGATTTACAGTATCAAGTTGAAGCTTTAGAAAAGCAATTACACAAAAATACAGAGTTACTGATCAGAATCATCGATGAAGTAAAAGTAAAGTCTAGCGTTGAGATTGAACACATTTTGGCAAGATATTTATTTAAAAGATAAAATGTGTTCTAAGGGAGTAGTTGTTTTACATCTACTTCTAAGACTTTGGCTATTATGTAGAGCTTTTCTACAGTTAGATTGACCTCTCCACGTTCAATACGCCCCATGTAACTACGATCTATATTGCACTGTAAAGCAAGCATCTCTTGTGTTATATCCTGTTCTACCCGTATTTTACGAATAATACTACCAATTTTTAAAGATATTTCTGACATTCTAAGTCGTCTGTACAAAAAATAGAAATATCCCTATTTGAGGATTATATATCCACGGCTTATAATCCTCTTTTATGTTTATTGCCTGCAAATATGTTTGATTTTAATTTGCCGCTAGGTGAAGAGTTTTTAGAAATTCTAAATTTGTGTGAAATTGTCGATTGGGAAGCTAAAGATTTCTGGGGTATTATCGATACTCCAGGACTTGCTTATCATGAAAGAAAAAAGCTCAGAAGTCAGACATATACCTGTCTTTATTTATTAAGAAAGCACGGTTATTTAGCCGTTGAACGTGCAAGCTACAAGAAGAAATTATTTTTATATAGTCAAACAGAAAAACTCAAAAACATAAAAAAAACATCAGTTAAAGTTGATAAAAAACATATCCTAGTTTCATTAACTGAAGAGTTAGATCTTAAAATAACAGAATTGGCATCACAAATTGAATATGCTGCAGAGCTTCTGGTTTCATTACCTGAACTTGAAAGAGAGATCCTTAATTTTAGAAATTCTTTAGAGCATCAATTGAAAAAACATCAGATTGAAACCAATACTTTACATCAGTTACTTGAGTTCATATAACGATATGATTATTTGTGTGATTCATAGTCATCATTTCAATATAATTGGTATTTACGAACAGAGAAATTCAACAACGACTCGTATGGGTTATTATTTGAAGAGACCAATGGTGCTGGCCTAGTTTGTCGGATATGTGGCAATTTTAGGCCAACGTTACGCAAATGGTTGAAACGATATTCTGAGCAAGGTATTAATAGATTAAGTGGTCATAATAATCATCCAGTAAAATCTCCAAATATTAACACTAGCACAAGTAAGTAATGCAACAGCGACCAAGCACTTGAATGATTATTAAATAAAGGATGTCTTCTTATAAAATTTGAAGGAGCTGGACATAATATCTGTTAATAATAAACTCCTATAATGATTAATAATATGATCATTAATGTATGATTGTAGTAATAATGATAAAATATTTAATCTTTATGGGGTTGAAATCTAATACAATAGAATTCTTGTGCATGAGTTCTATTTTTAAAATTAGAACTTCAGTCTCAAATTTTCGGATACTTCAGCAATTAGTTTTTCAGGAACATTTGAAGCTTTAGCTAGATCCTTCCATCCTGACACAATCTCTATAGTATGATTTAAAACCTCTAGCACATATTTAGGAGTAAATTTTCGGCTTAAAGATTCTACAGAAAGAATATCTTCTAATACATAATCTCTGCGCTTACCATTTAGTGACATCCAATGAGACTCTACCCAGATTGAACCTGGTTTATAACTAAATGCTAAGTCATAAGCAGGTGCCAACTCCCATTTCTGATCTCGAAGGATAAATGAGAAGTTTTTGGCATGATCATCGTGATTACGTGCCACAATATTGAAGATCATTCGCTTTAATAGTTGTTCAGCTTCAACTGCAGTCATTTTAAGCTCGCGAAGTACAAGAAATAGTTCTTCATAAGAAAATGATCCAGGCATCTTATAATCGACATGAGCCATTGCATTTAAAGTTTGCACATGCAGCTTTTCATTCCCGATTCTGTCATATCTTTGAGTTACGAAATGTTGTCTATCACCTTCATGCAGTAGATAACAAGGCATCATATCAATACCACAGGCAGTAGCCATTTGATAATAGACATATTCCATTGCACCATACCCTAAAGGATCACCAAATGTCTCTTTGTTGGTATTCCTCTCGGTTACACCATCAAATTTCATTAAGTAGTGTGTGTAACCCCTTGGAACATTCGCCTGCCCTGATCTGGCTTTTGTAAAATCCTCATTGAATGCTAAAACTGCTTTAGGTCTCGCTCCACCTGCACTCGTTCCTACGCTTAAGAGTGACAACATCGCTTCCTGGTCATCAGAGCCATCTGATCTTAGTTCGGCATCAAATTCGTTACGTGCCGATAAAACTTCCTGTGCAATAGCTACAAGTTCATCTATTTGAACAGATTCATTTGCATTTAATTCTCCACGAGCTTCAGCAGGTAAAAACTCTAATGCCCCCATACCACGCTTCCCTGTATAACGAAGTCGTTCAATTGGGGTAATGCTATTTGCTGCACGTCCTTTTGAAGCTAGCCAAGTATTTAAGATACGATTACCAAAATCATCTGGAAGCGAATCAGCTAGCATTCCAGGTAATCCTTTGAAAGTTTCAGGATTTAAAGCATTAAAGTTATATATGTAATTTTCCCGCAAAGGCATCGTTAAAGGCGATAACTCTATACCAGCACTAACAAATTCTGGCATATATATAAACGCGCTTTGACCTGTCGTGGGATCAAAACTTAAAGCTCCAACATCTAATTCTTTGTATACAACTTTAATTACATCAACTTTATCTACCATCCTAAATCTTCTTCTCTTCTATTTGTCTTGTCAATTTTCTTGTTCGATACTGTTTTGTTGTGTGAACCAGATGCTCTCTTTCTCATCCGACCTCTTAGCTTCAATAATTCTATAGGCGATATCTGTTGCGGTGGCATTAAGTGGTCTAATTGATCAGTGCTTTCCAAAGCAATTAAAACAGCCATCAAATCCTGAATATTACCTCGCCCTTGTTCTAAATTTTTTATAGTGTAGCGACTCACGCCTGCCGATAAGCCGACTTCTTCTTGAGTAAGATCTAAATTAAGTCGTGCTTGTTTTAGTCGATGACCTAATTCACGCCCCATCGCTTCTGGTGTTTTCAATGCTCCAAATTTCATCGCTTCACCATTTCAGAATTTTCCTAATATGAGTTTACTTTATCATTTTTAATATTTAATGTCATTAGGATGATAAAAATTATCATTAGTTCTAAAATTAACTTTATATGATTAAATATTTAGTCATTATGAATGTTAGTTATAAACTGATGTTACGCACTCGATTGAAAAAGTCTTATAATTAGTAGCATGAATAAAAATTTATTAGACCTTAATTTATGAGTTTATCAACCCAAAATATTCAAAAAATAGGGTCTTAGTTTATCTATTTAACCCTATTCTTGCTCTCATCTTAATATGCCATTTTTCGACTATTAAAGTCGTGAGCTGTCAACAAAAATTCACTCTCTGCAACACCCACTATGCCACCTTTATATCTAAACTTTTCAGCGATTCGAAGTTTACGCTCTAAATCACCAATTGATTGTTCAATCATTTTACAATTGAGCACCCAACAATCCTTTTCGATTTCACTAAGAATTTATGAAACTTTCTTAATGAATAACTTTTTAGTGTAAAATGAACCCACATCAATATAAAAACAATTATCAATTTGCACAGGCTCTCGTACGATTGTATGCCCTAGATAGATTTCATCAATTTTCGTAACAACATCATATTGATAAGAATAATTTCTTAATCTACCTCGTCCCCAAAGTGCATTTTTATAAGCAGAAGTTACCCCAGGAATTGAATAATTACCTTTCTGAATATCCTGTTTGAGAAGTTCCCAATCATTAATTTCTACGTCAGCATGGACAAATCCAATTTTTTTAATACCAGTATTAATTTCAATTAATACTGGTAATTCGGAAAATTTTTGAGCAATTTGTTGTTGTTGATGTTCACTTAAATTATAAAACCATTCGCCCCCATTCCTGGAATGCATATCTCGTATTGACTTATCGGTTCTTCCTAAAATACACATTTCTTCATGATTTCCCCTGATCATATGGAACCATGGATAGTCAAGTAAAGTAATGCATTCCAGGTTTTCATCTCCACGGTCGATTAAATCACCGACACTTATTAAAATATCTTTTTGAAAATTAAATCCTAATTTATCTAACTCTTTAAATAAAATTGAATAACAGCCATGAATATCCCCTACTACAAAAACGTTAGTTCCACTTGTAAAGGTCAGACATCTAACTAAATTATTTGGAACATTCATACTTATACCCATTTTTAATAGTCATGCTAACTTCCCTAAAGATAATAGGCTCTAAAAGTGGAATTTTCTCTTAAAATACAGGAAATAAATTTGTTTGCGACATTTTATGTCGTAATGATTGTTAAAAATATATACAAATAAATCCCCAATCATTAATAATCAAAAAAACTACTAAATAAGAGGTATTAATGAAAGAAGATTTTATTAATTGGCTAAATTTTCATGCGGAGATTCTTAATAGATATAAGATTACATACTTTTTGTGGGGAATTGGTATGGTATTGATGCCAATTTCTCAATATTTATATCCTCAGATACTTAAAAGTATTTATAATTTTCAGATATTTAGCCAGTATATTTTTAGAAAATTTGTTGAAGAAAATATTAACTACTTAGTTCATGGACTTTGGGTTATTCCACTGATAATTTTTATGTTCTTCTTTATAGTTGGTCTTAAAATTCATCAAGAAAATATTGAAAAAATATATAAATATTGATTTTATAAACAGCATATCCTAAATACACCATATGAATTGAATGAGTCATTCCCTGAGCAGAATTTCTGCTCAGAGAAAAATTAATGACTTAGCACTTTAAAAAATGGCGTGTTCAAGAATTTCCAAGATTTTTCGTGACACAAATCCTTTTCTTCTAATTGAAAGTTAAGGAAGTAATGGTCAAAAAGAATCATTCAAGGAGTTGTCAGCAACCACCTTGACTCGCCAATCTGCATCATCTCTCAATTGGTTTGCTACCCCTTTGTGTTGAGCACAAATAACTCTCACCTCCCAAGAGACATCATTCATTAATTGCACTGCTAAATCTGGCACTGTTGCAAATAGGCTGACATGATAAGCTAAATATCTTATTTATTTCGAGATACAGCAGATGAATCCCTTCCACGGTCGGCACTTTCAAGGTGAAATCATTCTTTGGGCTG
>NZ_JAMXXC010000040.1:0-12904 GCF_024129855.1 Acinetobacter lwoffii | reverse complement strand
AAGGCAAAGGCAATGTCCGCGAGTAGTGAAAATTAAAGCACAAAAATATCCAAGAAAATGCCAGTCAATTTCTTAACTGACTGGCATTACCTGATATAGGGGCTTTGAAAATCTTTCTGAAATTAATATTTTACCCAAGTAACACTGCGACCAATTACCGATACCCCCACATAACCACGCAAGGTCAGACGTTTACCATTAGCACTTAAGCGTGCTTTACCTTTGTAAACTTTGCCACTGATCGGATCAAGCACTTTGCCATCATGGTATTCACGTGGCTTTTTCGGATCTGCCTTAAAATCCCAGATAAACGGCAGGCCTAGAAAAGGCTTGTTCTTAAGCTGACCTGGACATTTATGACAAATTCCCATTTTTTCTGCGCCAGGCAAGCTGCGTGTTTCGACAATCACTCCTTCATAACTGCCATCTGCTTTCTTGCGAATTTCCACATCCGCACGAGAATAACCCGATTGATCATCGATGGTTTTCCATTTACCCAATAACGGATCTTCATAGGCAAAGGCCAGGCTAGAGACTGCGGCCAAACTTATCCCCATTAGTAGAGTATTCAATAATTTTCTCATAACATACCTGTTAAATTGATGATGTATTCATTTTAGAATTATTGCTCTAATTTATTTTAAAAGCATAATTAAATCAAGAGTATGAGCTGTGCGGTCTTTCTCATAATTTTTTGAAAATGATGAATATTCAGGTTTTGTTAGTGTGAATAATTTTATAATTTAAAAGGGATTCTTAGATTGGATTTACAGGAGAGTTTGATTCAGGAGGTAGACAGGTTTTCTACTGTAGGGGAATACGCTTTGTTGAGCTCAGTCACCTAGATTTTAAAACATAAAAAAAGCATTCCTGGGAATGCTTTTAAACTTAAGGATTCGAACTGCTTAGCTCAGGTGTTTACCAAATAGGCCCAAGGCTTCTTCAGCAGTAAAAGTATATTGGCTATTACAGAACTGACAGTCCATCTCGATCGGATTCTGGAATTCCAGCGTTTCACGGATCGACTCTATTCCGATTTGCTGTAAAGCGACTGCACAACGCTCTTTAGAGCAGGTACAACCAAACTTCAACACTTCCGTATCTGGCAGACGCACTTCTTCTTCGTTATATAAACGGTACAGAATATCAGTGGCTTGCAAACCGACTAACTCTTCAGTTTTCAGGGTCTCTGTGAGCATGGTCAGACGTGGCCATAGGTCTTCATCTACCCGGCGTTGTTCTTCTTCACTATTACGTGGTAATAACTGAATCAGTAAACCACCTGCACGCTGATGGTCACTTGCCAGTACAATACGCGTCGGAATCTGTGCAGACAGGTCATAATACTGCATCAGACAGCCCGCCAGATTTTCTTTATCAAGGGGTACAATCCCCTGATAACGCTCACCAAATTCTGGTTCGATATTGATGAATAGAACCGGAGAGGTGAGTGATTTCAACACTGTACTACTGTCTTCACCGACCAGAAAGTGCGGATCTTCTTCATAGTCAGCCAGAGCGCGAACTTCACCCAAATGGTTACATTCAGCCATAGCCCATTTAAATGTGCCCGATGCCTGAATTTGCAGGCTGATACGCCCTTTAATCTTCAATGTGCTGGCCAGCAGTGCAGTGGCACTAAGCATTTCACCTAGCAGGATTTTAACTGCAGGCGCATAGTCACGTTGCGCTAAAATGGTTTGTAAAGCTTCTTCAAGATGCACCACTTCACCACGAACAGGGCTATCTTCAATAAAAAAGCGTTGGCGTAAATCAGACATAAAATTCTCCATAACCCTGCTTTAATGGTGTCATTATTGTAAAACACAAGTTAGGACAGTTCATCTCTTAACGTATCAATTCCTGCGCCGTTTGTATCCTGTTGCTGCGGTGTAGCCTGTTTTTGCACTTTATGGCGTTGATCCTGGGTAAACAGATGCTCCAGTTCAGCCAAACTGCTGCGCTGATTTTCATAATTTGGATGTTCATCCGGATCCAGATGATATTGACTATTGAGCAACTTTTCATCCTGTTCACGGAAGTTTTGAATCTGTTGCAGGCTTTCTTCCGGGTCAGGATTGAGCTGGGTTAATAAGGCTTGACTGAGTTCCAAGGCGGAAAGATAAGTTTCACGCCAGATATGTTTCACGCCCAAATCCTGCAATAAATGCACATGATGTCGATCACGGGCGCGGACCCATAAACAGGTTTCAGGATAATTCAGCCGCAGATGCCGCACGATCAGCATTGAGTCTTCAATATCGTCAATCGCCACAATCACCTGTTGTGCTGTGGCAATACCGGTCTGTATCAAGGCTTCGGGTTCTGTTGCATCCGCCTGATAGAAAGGGATATCGTACTGCGCCAGAAGTTCAGTGGCTGGCACATTGCTGTCCATGACACTAAAGGCATGTTGCTGCTGCAGTAAAATCCGGGCGATAATTTGCCCGAAGCGGCCAAAGCCAATCAGCAGAATCGGTGTACTGGTTTGAGGATTGAGATCAGTTTCGAAGGTCGCTGCCAGATGATTGTGACGATCCAGATGCGGTAGGATCTGACTGTGCAATAACCAATAAAATGCTGGCGTCAGCAGCAAGGAAAAACTCACCATCCACAGCAAGGGAGAGAGTAGATCGGCCGTAATAATCTGGTCGGATACCGCAATCACCAGTGCGAGTAAGGCAAATTCGCCACCTTGTGCCAGACTGGCTGCTAGCAAGGTACTATTGCGCCAGCTATTTTGATGATAACGCGCCAATGCCAGACTGATTGCAAACTTGACCAAGATTAAAGTGAGGGTGCCGCCGAGAATGATCCAGGGGAAATTGAGCAGATCAGCTAAGTGCAGTGACATGCCCAGACTGATAAAGGCCAGGCCCATCAACAAGCCCTGAAAAGGTCGAATCGTACTTTCTACTGCAGGCCGGAAATCTGAATCTGCCAGTAAAATTCCGGCAAATAAGGCACCGAGAAATAGATTCAGTCCGAGGGTATTCATTAACACCAACAGTGCCAAGGTCACTGCAATCGCCACAACCGCATGCAATTCGTGACTGCCACTTTTAGCAATCCAGCGATACAACGGCTGCATCAAGTAACGATTACACAGGAACAGACCGCTTAACGTCGCGATGAGGGCAGCAAAGTAGGCCACGCCATGTTCGGTCGAGCGAATCCCGGCAAATAGGGGAATAGCTGCAATCACCAGAATGGCCAACAGAGCATGAATCAGCAGAATCGAATAGGCTTGCTGACCATAGCTGGTGGCGAACTGTTCCTGATGATTGAGATGCTGAATCACCAAAGTCAGGGCGGACAAACTGCCGGCGAGTCCAATTACAATGCTGGCGAGTAGGCTTTGCTGAAGGAAAACCCAGGCCATGAGTGTGAAAATCAGGGTGCTGATTAGTACCTGTAAAGCAGCCATCATCCACAGGGAGGGATTAATCTGCACAATGCGTTGTGGTCTGAGTTGCAGGCCGATCCAGAACATCAGTGCCATCAGGCTGACTTGCATGAAACTACTCATGACTTCGGGTGTCTGAATTAGGTGCAAAAGGCTTGGACTTAAGATGATCCCTGTTAACAGATAGCCCAGCACACTTGGCAATCTGAGCCTTTTACTCAGTGGCACTATCAACAGTGCAATGACCAGAACCAGTGTTATTTGTAACAGTATCGACATTTTCCTGCCCTAAATTTATTCTTGATCCAGACTTGCAGTTTCGTATTCCAGATCGATCCTCAGGCGCAATATCTTTTAGCTCAGTTCCTGAGGGTCGATGTCCAGCGTGAGCTTCATGCTAGAAGGTTTGTCCTGCAGCATGTTTTGCCACCAGCTACGCACATAGTAATGCAAACGTGGACGATCCGCTGACAATAGCACCATATGCGACTGATAGCGTCCGGCCTTACGTTCCATAGGTGCAGGAATCGGTCCCCAGATGTCCAGCGCCAGATCAGGATATTGCCTGAGGAGTGCTGCATGTTTCTGTAAGAATTCGGTATTTTGTGCCTGATCCTTGGATTCACAGCGAATCAGGATGGCATAACGGTAGGGCGGCATTCTGGCCATCTGCCGTTCTTTTAAGGTTTGCTGGGCAAATACGCGATAATTTTCATTGACCAGGGTATTCAGCAGGGCATGATCAGGTCTGAGCGTTTGCAGATAGACATCCCCCTTATGTTCACCGCGTCCGGCCCGGCCTGCAACCTGCACGATCAGCTGTGCAGTCCGTTCAGTAGCACGGAAATCCACACTGAGCAGACCGGAGTCGATATCTAGAATCGCTACCAGAGTGACATAGGGAAAATGATGCCCCTTGGCCAGCATCTGGGTGCCGAGTAGAATCGCCGGTTCGCTTTTCTGAATCTTGTCATATATTTTTTGCCAGCTGCCGACCCGACTGGTGGAATCGCGATCGACCCGAATCACCTCAAAATCCGGAAATAGCTCATTTAAATGTTCTTCGACTTTGCCGGTGCCCATACCCAGTGTAACCAGTTCCTGATGCTGACATTGCGGGCAGTGTTCCGGCATACGGTGAATAGTACCGCAGTGATGGCAATGCAGATGCTGATAAGGCTGACGGTGTACAGTGAAGTTGGCATCACAGTGCGGACATTGCGCCTGCCAGCCACAGCTGCCACAAAGCAGGACGGGGGCATAGCCACGGCGGTTTAAAAAAATCAGTACCTGTTCTTTTTTCTCCAGGCGCTTTTTGATGTCCTGAATCAATTGCAGGCTAATCCCATGCTTTTTTTGCGCAACTTTTAAATCCAGAATATGGATTTTGGGCATCAAGGCCGTGCCGGCACGCTGGTTCAGCTCCAGTGCCTGCATCTTGCCATGTTGCACCAGCGCATAACTGTCAATGCTTGGTGTGGCTGACCCTAAGATTACCGGACATTGCTGTAAATGGCCGCGGTACAGGGCGACATCGCGGGCATGATAGCGGAAGCCTTCCTGCTGTTTAAAGGACAGGTCATGTTCTTCATCCAGAATGATCAGGCCCAGATTCGGCATCGGGGTATAAATGGCAGAACGTGTACCGAGTACGATTGAGGCTTTGCCGGTTTCTGCCGACTGCCAGGCTTGTAGCCGTTTGGAATCATTCAGCCCGGAATGCAGCAACGCAATATGGCAATGAAAACGGGACTGAAAACGGCTGATGGTTTGCGGCGTCAGGCCGATTTCCGGCACCAGCACCAGCACCTGTTTGCCCTGTTTCAGTACCTGTTCCATGATCTGCAAATACACTTCAGTTTTACCGCTGCCGGTCAGACCATCCAGTAAAAAAGCTTGATATTGATTGCGATATTTTAATACCTGTTCGACTGCATGTTTTTGTTCAGGATTGGCAGTAAGCGGCATTTGTGCCAGCTGCATCGGCTGCGGATTGAAATCTTGTGGCTCCAGCACACAGGCGCAAATCTCTTTTTTCTCCAGCGCTTTTAAGGTCGCGGTTTCAATCCCGGCCATGTTCAGCACATTTTCAGTGGTCCCGACCGGATGCAGTTTTAAAATCCGGTAAGCTTCCTGCTGCTTGTCCGAACGGCGTACTTTGGCCTCGGCATCAGGGTCCAGTAATTTCCAGGTACGGGCCAGCAGGTTATAAGGCTTACCCTGACGCAACAGAGTCGGCAGGGCACTGTGGACGACTTCACCGATCGGAAACTGGTAATACTGCGCTGACCATGTCAACAAACTTAAAACTTTGGCATCTATAATGGCGCGTTCATCGAGCAGTTCGGTTACTGCCTTAAGCTTAAAGCGTGGGTCGAGAGGAGTGTCTGCAGGCAGTTTTTTGATAATCACTCCAACCAGATTCTGCCGACCAAACGATACCAGTACACGTGCGCCAATCTGCGCCTGTTCAAATTGTTCTGCACTCATTGTGTAATCAAAACAATCAAATACATGTACAGGTACAGCAACGCGTACGCGATAAAGTAGACTGGAATCGGTGTGAGAATTTTGCATATCTTGGGGTGGAGATCCTGAAGAAATTTCGTCGTGCTTAAAGTTCGATTATGTTAGAGTAAGCAGATAATTTATATCAAAGAATATGAATGATTTCGGTGGTCTGACGCAACAGCGTTAAGCAAAATTTTGGAAAATTAGAGCATTACAATGCCTGCATATCAGTTTATTGCGCTTGATGCTTCAGGAAAGCAGCAAAAAGGCGTGCTGGAGGGGGATTCTGCACGTCAGATCCGGCAACAATTACGGGATAAAGCACTTATTCCGGTCTCTGTTGATCCTGTCGAAAAAAAAGATCAACATCATCGTCGAAAATGGTTTGAAAAAAGCATCACCGCCTATGATCTGGCTCTGATGACCCGGCAATTATCCGTGCTGGTCGCTGCTGCGATTCCACTGGAAGAAGCGATTCGTGCCGTCGGCAAGCAAAGTGAAAAAGTACATGTACAAAACCTGCTGATGTCAGTGCGCTCCAAAGTGCTGGAAGGGCATAGTCTGGCGCAGGGCTTGCAACAATCCGGACGTTTTCCTGAACTGTATATTGCCACAATTGCCGCCGGTGAACGTTCCGGACATCTGGACCTGATTCTGGATCAGTTGGCTGACTATACCGAAAACCGGTTTGCCATGCAGAAAAAAATTCAGGGTGCAATGGTCTATCCGATTATCCTGATGCTGATGTCCTTTGCGATTGTGATGGGGCTGATGACCTATGTGGTCCCAGATATCGTCAAGACTTTTGATCAAAGTAAAGATGCCTTGCCCTGGATTACCGTGGCCTTGATGAAAGCCAGTGATTTCATCCGCATTGCCTGGCCATTTTTATTGATCGGTGGGGCCTTGGGAATTTTCCTGTTGGTCCGGTTTTTAAGAACCACAGCCGGGCATTATGCCTTTGACCGTCTAACCTTAAAATTACCTTTATTCGGCAAATTGTCACGCGGGATTAATGCGGCACGTTTTGCCAGTACCTTATCCATTTTGACCCAGTCTGGCGTGCCGCTGGTCGATGCACTGCGGATTGGTGCCGCAGTCAGTAACAACTGGGTGATCCGGGATTCTGTCAATCTGGCAGCGGAAAAAGTCACTGAAGGTGGCAACCTGGCAACCCAACTGGAACGCAGTGGTTATTTCCCGCCGATGATGGTACAAATGATCAAAAGTGGTGAAGCGTCTGGTGAACTGGACCGCATGTTGGAACGTGCTTCACAAATGCAGGATCGCGAAGTGACCACCCTGATTTCAACTTTACTGGCCTTGCTGGAACCTTTAATGCTGGTGTTGATGGCCAGTATTGTTCTGGTCATTGTGATAGCAGTGATGCTGCCAATTGTGAACATGAATAATATGATTTAAACAGAAACCAGTTAGAATTTTGTTGTGATCAAGATTCAAGTGGAAATTCTGAATGATGCAAATAAATGAGAGAGATTGAATGAAAAGGAATCAATTAAATAAACAGACGGGCTTTACCTTAATCGAAGTCATGGTGGTGATTGTAATTCTCGGTGTGCTTGCTGCGCTGATCGTTCCGAACGTGATGGGACGTGGTGAAAAGGCCAAAGTCGATACCACCGTGATCAAGTTACAAAGCATTGCAGGTTCACTGGATCAATACAAGCTGGACAATGGCAAGTATCCAAGTATGCAGGAAGGTGGTCTGGATGCACTGGTGAATCAGCCAGCGACTGCAAAAAACTGGGTGCCGGGCGGTTATGTCAAAGGCGGTTTTCCAAAAGACAGCTGGGATAATGAACTGCAATATGTGATTCCGGGCACCGATGGTCGAAGCTTCGATCTGTATTCATTTGGTGCAGATGGTCAATCGGGTGGTGAAGGAACAGATGCCGATATTTATTATCAGCCTTAATTGAGAATCATTATAAATTCTCGATAGATGGCATATATCACTTCACTTAATAGGCTATTTCAATACGAAGTGAAGTGATAATAACTCTTAATTATTAAATATAATGTAAGTTAATGATATTTATAATAATGAAATAATAAAATTGATATGCGAGTTATAATAAGAATTATTCCCATATTTATCTATTACAATTCTCGTAAAATATGAATAAACATACACTTTCTATTTATTTAAAAAAGCTCATAATGATCTGAATGGCACTTGACTCGCCAACGGAGAAGCACATGAAAGCATTTATCTTGGGAGATGAAATCAATCAATTTCATTGGTCGATGCTGAAATCTGTTCTTCTGGTTTTAAGCATGCTGCCGATCAGTCAGGGAATCGTCCATTTATGGCAGAGCACCGAAGGCAGCAGCCAGATTATGGTGGGTTTCTTTGCTATCAGCTTGATGAGCAGTTTATTGGCCTTGTGTTTCTGGTCAGCATTAAACGCGAGTGTAATCCGCATTCAGGCCGAACAAGGTTCAGCATTTGAGCAGACACTGGTTAGCCTGTATCGTCATGTGCCGATGCTGTCTCTTGCCAGCATGTTGTGTTATTTGGCTATACAATTTTAAGCTTGAAAGAGATGAAAAAACCGAGGCTATGACCTCGGTTTTTTATTGCCTTGAATGTTCCTCCCTTTCGTAAAGGGAGCTTAGGAGGGATTGATAAGATGCTATATTCAGGAATCCCCTAAGTCTCCCTTTGTAAAAGGGGGACTTGAAAAAATTACCGTCTAGATTTAAAGCTGACATCCACTTTACGTGGACGGAAGCGCCAGCCCACTAGCAAGAGTAGAACCGAGAAGATCAGGACCGGCCAGTCGCTGAGTTTCATATATAGCGTTTCACCCTGCATGGCTGGAAGTTCGCCACGTAATACTGCTTCCTGATCCATCGGGGCTTTTTTCACAATATGACCATTGTGATCAATAAACGCAGTCACACCAGTATTGGTCGCTCGAATAAACCAGCGGCCATTTTCTTTAGCACGCATTTGCACCATTTGCAGATGTTGTAATGGTCCTGCCGTGCCGGTAAACCAGGCATCATTAGAGACGGTCACCAGAAAATCACTTTGGCTAGCATTCCGGCGGGTCAAATTCGGATAAGCCACTTCATAGCAAATTGCAGAACCCAATGGATGATTTTTCACATTCAATGGTTGCTGATGGTCTGCACCCCGGGTAAAACCGCTCATGGATGGATCATTCTGCAGACCTGGCAATACCCAGCTCAACCAGCCTGATAAGGGAATATATTCACCAAAGGGAACCAGTCGTTGCTTTTTGTATAGGCCATCGGATTCATCGCCACTGGCCATAATACTATTGTAATATTTTGGATAGCCCGCAGTCTGCGATTCGGCTAAATCCCAATATGGAATGCCGGTCACCCATGCAGTGCCTGATTTTTCAGCTTGTACTTTCATGGCCTCCAGAAAGGCTTCAATATCAGTCTGGAACATGGGAATCGAAGATTCCGGCCAGACGATCAGATCACGGCCCCATTCGGTTTTACTCAAATTGGCATAAATCAATAAGGTCTTCACCTGATATTCAGTTAGCCATTTCAAGTCTTGCGGAATATTGCCCTGAATCAGGGAAACCGTTAAAGGCTTTTGATTTTTTTGCTCAACAAACGTCAGCTGTGCTGCGCCCCAGGCACCGAGTAATAAAACTGCCGAAGGAATAGCCCAGAACAGGCGTCTATTCAGAATTTCAACCAGTGCACAGGCCAGAATGATCAGCACGAAAGATACCCCAAACACCCCGAATAAGGGCGCATAAGCATCCAGGTAGCGTTCGGTAAAGGCATAGCCGGCGAATAGCCATGGGAATCCGGTAAAGACCCAGGTCTTGGACCATTCAAATAGCACCCAGAGCGGGGCAAAGGTTAAAGGCGTTTCCGGGAAAAAGCGGCGATAGACAAACGTTTGAACGGCACTAAACAGGCCCATCACCAGCGCCATAATCAGGATCATTACAACACTGAGAAATGCGCTGGTATCTCCATAGACATGAATCGAGGTATACAGCCAGAATGCACCGACAAACCACAAGCCAATCCCATAAGCCCAGCCAATGCCAAAAGCCTGTTTTGCGCTACGTCCGCGCAGGCAGGCATAGAGTAATGCCGGAGACAGAATCGCCAGCCACCAGTAATGATAGGGAGCCAGTGCCAAACTAAAAATGGCACCTGCGAATAAGGCAATTAAAACAGGATAGATCAGCGGCAAAGGTTTTTGCTGTTGAGACGAACTCAACAGCTTATCGAAATACGCTCTCATTGGCGCACGGCTCGAATTAGATGAATAGAGCGTGAATCTGCCTCAAGAATGGTAAATTGCCAGTTTTCCAGTTCAATGGTTTGACCTTCAAGGTCACTCACCAGACCAATTTCCTGTAATAACAAGCCACCCATGGTTTCCACTTCATCATCAGGGAAAGTCGCATCCAGCATATTATTGAAATACTCAATCGGGGTCAGCGCTTGTACCACCCAGGTATTGGCCGTAGCCGGATCATTGTCCGGAACGATGTAGTATGCTTCTTCATCAGCATTGTCATGTTCATCTTCAATTTCACCGACAATTTCTTCCAGAATATCTTCCAGTGTTACCAGACCCGAAGTCGTACCGTATTCATCAATCACTACGGCAATATGCGTCTGGGTATTTTTCAGCATGCGCAGCACCTGATCGGAGCGGGCACTTTCCGGAACAAACAAAGGCTGACGCATAAGCGCGCGAATATCGACCTTGGCCGTCGGCTCAGTCAGAAAAGGCAATAGATCCTTGGCCAATAGAATGCCGACTACATTGTCGGTCTGATCGGATGAAAATACCGGAAAACGTGAATGCGCAGATTCGACCAGCACATGCAGGATATCCAGCAGTTGGTCATCTTCCTGTAAGCTGATCATAGACGTGCGAGGCGTCATGACTTCACGAATTTTGGTTGCCGGGAGGTCAAGAACGCCCTCAAGCATGGCAACAGTATCGGGTTCTAAAAATCGACGTGAATCTTGTACTAATTTTAGCAGTTCGTCGCGAGTTTCGGGTGCAGTTCCCAGCCATTTGCGTAAGCCGCGCATACCCCACGACGGGCCTGATTCCTCGTGCATGATTTTTCCTGAAGACTCTTAATATCTAAAAAAACGTGGTTTTATCATACCGCAGAAAATACGCTTGTCTATTGTAAATATGATGCAGAGTCTTGATCGTACGAGTCAGGCCTGATTTTGAAACTGGCCACGTATGCAAAGCAGCAATGTAATCGCAGCTTTATGCTAAAATATGGCGGTCTTTCCATCCTGAGTCTATCGATGTCCCCAACTGAAATTATTCCAAGTCTGCAATTGAATACCCGAGGTTTACGTTGTCCTGAGCCAGTGATGATGTTGCATCAGGCGATCCGTAAATCCAAGGCAGGTGATGTGGTTGAGGTATTTGCCACGGATAATTCAACGTCGTGGGATATTCCAAAATTCTGTATGCATCTGGGGCATGAGTTGCTGTTACAGGAAGAACGACTGGATGAAAATGGCAATAAAGAATTTCATTATTTAGTGAAAAAAGGCGGCTAAAGAGATAAATGACAGATGAGCTCAAACATTTGTCTTATTTAGAAAATAAAATTTCAAAAATCTGCTTAATTAAATAGATGAATGGACAGGAACTGAAATTATTAATCTTTATCCATAAATAAACCCGCTTAAAAGCGGGTTTATTTTTTATCTGATGATCAGATTACATATTCGGGTATAAGCTCGCGTAAGAATTATCCAAATTACATATTCGGGTAATTCGGACCACCACCACCTTCCGGTGTCACCCAGGTGATGTTCTGGGACGGATCCTTGATGTCACAGGTCTTGCAGTGTACACAGTTGGCTGCATTGATCTGGAAACGCTTGGAACCGTCATTATTTTCCATAATTTCATAGACACCCGCCGGGCAGTAGCGCTGTGCAGGCTCGTCCCATTTCGGCAGGTTCACTTCAACCGGAATTGAAGCATCGGTGAGTTTCAAATGTGCTGGCTGGTTCTCTTCATGCACGGTATTCGATACAAACACTGAAGACAGACGGTCAAAGGTTAGCTTGCCATCCGGTTTTGGATAGTTTGGCTTGAAGTTTTCAGCTGCCTGGGTTTTTAGCGCAGCATGGTCTTGAACCAGATCATGCAAGGTAAAAGGCACTTTAAATACGTTCTGGTCGATGAAGTTAAAGGCACCCCCGATCCATTGACCGAACTTGTGCATTGCCGGACCAAAGTTACGCGAGTTATAGAGTTCTTCTTTTAGCCAGCTGTTGTTAAACTTGTCGGTATATGCGGTGAGTTCTTTCACAAAGAAATCTTCACCCTCTACAACACGTGCCACTGCCAGATCACCGCCTTTTTCTACACCGGCCGCAATCGCCTCAAATACCGCTTCACCGCAGAGCATGCCGGATTTCATCGCAGTATGTGAGCCCTTGATCTTGGCAAAGTTCAGGAAGCCGGCATCATCACCAATCAAAGAACCACCCGGGAAGGTGAATTTTGGTAATGAGTTAAAACCACCTTTGGTCACAGCACGCGCACCATAAGAAATACGCTTACCGCCTTCCAGATATTGCTTGATCAGCGGATGGGTTTTCCAGCGCTGCATTTCCATGAACGGATACATGTGCGGGTTGGTGTAGGACAGATCCACGATCATACCCAGAGTCACCTGGTTGTTCTCGGCGTGGTAAAGCCACCAGCCACCTGAAGAACCGGTTTCATTCAATGGCCAGCCGGCACCATGCATCACCAGACCCGGTTTATGCTTGGCAGGATCGATTTCCCAAAGCTCTTTAATGCCGATACCGTAGTGTTGCGGATCAGTGTCCTTGTCCAGGTTGAACTTCTGGATCAGACGTTTACCTAAGTGACCACGACAGCCTTCAGCGAAAATTGTGTATTTGGCATGCAGTTCATAACCCGGGGTAAAGTTATGCGTCGGCTCGCCATCTTTACCA
>NZ_JAMXXC010000039.1:0-14265 GCF_024129855.1 Acinetobacter lwoffii | reverse complement strand
TGAAGACGGCTTATGCCACAATTAAAGGTATTGAAGTCATGCGTGCACTACGTAAAGGACAAGCATCGTCATTTTATTATGGTCAGCCTCAAGGTGAAGTGTGTCTAATCAACAGGGTTTTCGGTCTCTAAGCACTTTTAAAAAGGAACTTCATCGACTCAAATCTCTATTTGCAACAGTGCCATAAGAACACACTCTGTACTCAAGTATGTAACTTTAAACTATGCCTTTTAGTTACATAAAATTAGCTTTAATAATTATTTTTTTCTCAGATATGTCACGTGAAACATAATTTATCATTAATAAAAAAACCCTGTATTCATTGGCGATTTTTTTGATTAGTTAATAGGCTTTGAATTCTTAAGCATGATTTGAGTTAGTTAGAATAATGTATACATCTTGATTTTATATGAATTTTACGTAAAATTTACGATAATTTTATTATATATCAATAGATTAAAATCTAACATACATCACTCTACTGACTATTTATTCAGGATGTTATGAAAAACCTGCACAATCTATTTATTTGCCTCACGACACTATCTTCAAGTTACGCTTTAGCTTCAGATAATGGTAAACCTGCTGATTTAAGCTTTTCTGGGAACGTTTCACTTGCGAGCGAATATCGCTGGCGTGGTCAGACTCAAACAAAGAATGACCCTGCATTACAAGGCAACTTTCTTTTAAACCATGCTTCAGGAGTTTATTTTTCTATATTTGCATCGAATGTAGATTTTGGGGACGAAGCACATTTAGAATTGGATCCTCAAATTGGCTATACAGCACCAGTAACATTAGGATCAATACATCCCACAGCAGATATTGGCATGCTGCGCTACAATTATGTCGGCAACAGTGATTTAAATTATAATGAATATTATTTCAAAATGATTTTTAATGCCTTACTGCATCAAAGCGACAGCCTTATACCAAGCATAAGCTATACCAATAACTATGGTGGCAAAGTAACCAGTGAGAGCATGGGTAAAGATATCTCAAACTGGTATTTTAATGTATTGTATGCAACCCCTATCTCTCAATCTGATTTTGGTGCAAATGCAAGCCTAGGCTATTCAAAAGCAAGCGAGGAAATTTATGGTTCTGAAGCAGAGGACCATTTTTTTGATTGGAAAATAGGTGTAACTTATGCCTATAAACCAATGGGACTGCTTGCTGAATTAGCAGCGATGGGTAGCAATTTAACAACGGGTGGTTTAAGCGATACAAATAAAAAGGGCGTTAAAACAGCAGCAGTATTCACACTCACTAAATCTTTTTAAAAATGAATGCCAATAGTATCAACAGTACTATTGGCATATTTATTTTACTTTAATCGTATAAATAAAACTTCTATCTCATTTTTATTAAAACCTCTTTCTTTAAAAATATTTCGGATTAGTTTTTTCATATTTTTGGACGCTTGAGGATATTTCTGTATCAAAACTTCTGCATTCATTTCCTGCAAATTATATTTTAAATATAAATCTTCATTGAGCTGCTGATTTTCAGAATCATCAATAGAACTGAGTTTTGGATTCATATTACGTCTGCTAAACATCCCAATGCTGTTCTATTGAGGTAATCTGATGATAAATATGTTGATACTCCGCACGTTTTACCGTACACCACAACTCAATAAAATCTTTCCCGATGTATTTTTCTAAAATGGCATTGCCTTGAAAAAGTGCTAAAGCATCCAGCTGATTCGTGCTCAAAAAAACAGGCTCACCTTTGGATTGGCTAACATCCTTAGGTATTTCTAAAGGTTGCGTTAACCCATGCAATGCCCCTATACAGATCATGG
Organism: Acinetobacter lwoffii; assembly: GCF_024129855.1. Lineage (GTDB taxonomy): Bacteria > Pseudomonadota > Gammaproteobacteria > Pseudomonadales > Moraxellaceae > Acinetobacter > Acinetobacter lwoffii_L. The sequence goes on along the minus strand of NZ_JAMXXC010000039.1, from coordinate 12,458 downwards.
CAACGGTTAAATACGGATTACAATCAGCACCTGCAACACGGTATTCTAAGCGCTGATTTTCATTGTCAGAACAAGGTATACGGATGGCCACGTTACGGTTATTGATACCCCAATTCGCTTCTAATGGGACATGGTTGCCCACTTTAAAGCGTCTAAATGAATTTACATTGGGTGCAAGAACTGCCATTGACGAGGGGAGCAATACAATCAAGCCACTAATCGCTTTCAATAACTGATGTGACAGCAAATTATTATTGTTTCTGCTAAAAATATTTTGATGGTCTTGATTTAAAACACTCATATGAAAGTGCATGCCGCTGCCAGCTTTATGCATATCTGGCTTTGCTAAAAAACTGGCTTTCAGTCCATTTTTTACAGCAATTTGTTTGATTGTGCGTTTCAACATCATGATCTGGTCGCATAGCTTAAGGATGTTCTTACTATGCTGAATATTGATTTCATATTGCCCTGAAGAGGATTCGGATACTAAGCCTGTAATATGAATGTTCTGTAAAATGGCAATACGTTCAATTTCATCTAAAACTTCTTGATATCTATCTTGCACATTCACATCAAAACATTGATTTAGATATGTGGTATTCGAACTACAAGCACCATCACCATCCACCAAATAAAATTCTAATTCAGCGGCCATACAGGGATAAAAGTTTTGTTGGTGTAAGCTGTTTAAAACTTTTTTTAAAATATTGCGGGGTTCAACTGGGCAATCATTATTTTGATCATCTTTCATGCTCAGAAATAACTGTGCATTTGATTCTGGTTTTAAAGCACAGGGTTGTAGGCTGCCGAGTACTGGCTTACATAAACAATCAGGCTCCCCTATTGATCGACCTAAACCCGTTTCTTCAATTATTTCACCATTAAGACTCATCGCATAAATGGAGAGCGGGAAATAACTTTCTTGTACAACTTTTTTTAAACATGCGATATCTATACGTTTACCACGGACATGCCCATTAAGATCATGTAAATAAACATCAACATGATTGGTATTGGGATAGCGATCCAGATAACTTTTTACTTCTTCTAGAAATAGTAAATCTTCAGTATTGTCACATTTTAGATTAAAGGGTGTCGAATCTTGGATTAATTCAGCAGCGTCTACAATATTGTGTTTCTTCATGAGTAAAGCACTCATAATTTGATCCTATCAAACTTTGATAGCTATCAAAATAAAACAAGTTCCCCCTAAAGTAACGTAAACAAAACGTAAAATAAAACTGTTTAAAAAAGCACTCCTTAAATCTTTTTATCACGTCTAAAAACAACAATATCAGCCCACAAAAAGAATGATAAATTCCTTTTAAATCAATAAGTATTTAAAAACCTCAATCCAACACCAGGTTCAGTAATAATATATTTTGGCTGAATGGCATTATCATTTAATTTCCCTCTTAATTTAGCGACTAAGATCCGCAAATAATGGGTATCTTCTTGATGCGTTGGGCCCCATAGATCTTTCAGAATTTGAGGCTGAGTAATCAATTGGCCTTTATTCTTCGCTAACAAACTCAGCAGCTGATATTCTTTGCGTGTTAAGGAAAGCAATTGCTGATTGAGAAAAACCTGACGTTTAGAAAAATCAATTTTTAATACACCATCATCAAAACTTGCAGCATCAGCAGTGCTATGCTGATATTGTCTGAGCAGTACACGTAGGCGTGCCATCAGCTCCTGAATACTAAATGGCTTGGTGACATAATCATTTGCGCCAGCATCTAAAAGCTTAACTTTTTCTTCTTCATTTGCACGCACTGACAACACGATGACCGGAACATTCGACCATGTCCGAAGCTCTAACAAAACCTCAAAACCGTCTAAATCAGGCAGTCCTAAGTCTAAAATGACCAAGTCTGCACCTTGTAAAGCCAAAAGTTCTAAGCCTTTTTGGCCATTTTCAGCCAAAAGCGTTTTATAGCCCTGTGCTCTGAGTGCAATGTCTAAGAATTTTCGAATCTGGTTTTCATCATCAATAATCAATACATTGGTCATAGAACTGGCTGATTCATTTTGTTCTGGCATTTCTCCCCCTAGAAACCGCTGTCTATATTAAGCAATTTGCTGAATAGGAAGCTGTATGCGGATACATGTTCCTTGATTATTCTTGCCTGATGATGCCATGATTTTTCCCATATGCGCACCTACAATCGCTTTAACAATAGTGAGGCCCAAACCTGTGCCATATTGCCCGCGGTCACCGCGCTGCATTGTATAAAACATATCAAAAATACGTTCTCTCTCATCTTCTGGTATGCCCTGACCTTGGTCGGTAAGGGCAACTTCAATCACATTTTCATTTATTTGTGCTACATCAATGATTACTGCTTTATTTTCTGGCGAAAATTTTGCGGCATTTTCTAAAACATTAAAAATTGCCTGTTCAATCAATGCAGCATGTACAAATAAGCTCAAAGATTCTTGAGGCGCATGTAGCTCAATCAAAGCCTGCGGCATATAACGCTTTAGTCGGCGTATAGCTGAACCAATTAATTCATCTACGCCAATCCAGTCCCGCTTCAAGCTTAAACCTTCATGTCCTAAACGGGTCATATCCAATAAGTTTTGAATATAGCGGTCTAAACGTTCACCCTCTAAATGAATCGCTTCCAGCAAACTGTCCTGATCTTTTTCATCCATCGAATGGCGGTAACTACTCAAAGTGTCCGCTGCGCCAATCATAGAGGCTAAAGGTGATCGCAAATCATGCGACACTGAAGATAAAAGCGCTGAGCGCAATTTTTCTGTTTCAGAATTCACATTGGCTATTTCTAAGGCCTTGGTAAGTTGCGTACGGGAAATAGCTTGTGCAATATACTCCACCATAATTTCAGCCAATTGTTTTTGTTCAGTATTTAAAATAGTTTGAAGATTCGGGAATTTTAATCCAACCACACCTAAACATTGCTTAGAAGCCAACAACGGTAGAAACCACCACTCATTTTCCGTCAGGGTTTGTGTAAATCGGCCGGATGGCTGATGGTTTTTTAAAGTCCAATCGGCCGAAATCTTTTCTTTATCACTGATATTTTCTAATGCTGTTTTCGCTTGTGATGTTTCAGGGAAATAAATCCAAACTTCAGCATTTAAGTTTTTGCTCAGGCTATTTTTAGCAATCTCCTGTACTTGGGTTAAATCTACCGCTGTGGACAGCTTTTGCCCCAAATCCTGCATGATGCTGTTATAGCTGTTTGCCGTTTTGAGGGCGGTCACCTGTTCTTTCAAGCGTGAAGCCAAACGGCTCGAAATTAAGGCGGCTCCCAAAAATGCAACTACCGTGACTACACCCTGATGTGCAGAGATCTGAAATGTAAATTGTGGTGAAATAAAGAAAAAGTTATAGGCCAAAAAGAATAATAGGGCAGAAAAAACCGCTGCTAACATTCGTGTTTTTGATGCAACAAAAACTACTGCGGTAATAAAAATAACGGATAGATCATTTATACCAAGATACTTTTCACCCAAGCTTGCTATTCCAATGCTGATGACAGTGGTCGCAAGCACATACAGCATTTCCCTAATCGAAAAAAATGCCCTTTGATTGAAAACTGAATGATATTTTTTATCCGCAATAATCGGCACAATACTGAGTTCAAAATTTGGCTGATATTTCAGTAATTGATTGATCAAATTGGGCCTTAAACTCAACGAAAACTTTTTCTGAACAGATTGCGCTAGAACCAAGGTCGAAATACCGCGATCCATGACATAATCAAATAAAGTTTTTGCATGCTGCTGGCCATAAAGTATTTCGGTCATGCCGCCCAATTGACGCGTTAAATTCAAGGCTCGTTCTATTTCACGGCTTTGTGAGTTTTCTTGTTTATCGATGACTTGAGTATCATGAGAAAAGGCTACGACAGTCCAATTTGCCAAACGATGTTCTGCGATTCGGCATCCTGTCCGCACTAAAGCTTCAGAATGTCCACAGCCATCTACCATAACTAGAATATGATTTTTTAAGGGAATTGGCACAAGCCCGTGAATAGCAAAGTTTTCCCGTACACTGCTATCAACATGGCTAGCAACCGTTTGCATGGCCAATTCACGTAAAGCGGTTAAATTGGAACTGTTAAAAAACCGCTGCAAGGCCTGTTCTGCTTGTTCAGGCACATAAACTTTGCCTTGATTTAAGCGTTCCAATAATTCATTGACTGGCAAATCAATTAGGCGAATATCACGGATACGTTCGAATAACCGATCTGGTACCGTTTCGGTGACGCGAACCCCTGTAATTTGATATACCACATCATTCAAACTTTCTAAATGCTGAATGTTCATGGTGGTAAAAACATCAATACCTGCATCTAATAATTCATTGATGTCCTGCCAACGCTTTTCATGGCGACTGCCTGGCATATTGGTATGGGCGAATTCATCAACAAGAACGATACTTGGTTTTTTATCCAGTACAGCGTCCAAGTCCATTTCTTCAAGTTGATGCCATTGGTATTCAATAATTTTACGGGGGATAAGGGCGAGCCCTGAAACCAAGTTTTCGGTTTCTGCACGGCCATGCGTTTCTACATAGCCAATGACAATATTGTTGCCCTGCAAGGCCAATTCATGCGCACGAACCAGCATGGCAAAAGTTTTACCTACACCCGGTGCCGCCCCTAAAAAGATGGTTAAGCGCCCAGATTGATAACGTTGCGTATGTTGTAGCAAAACATCTGCTTTATTGGTTCGTTGAGCTGTCATAAAAATAATCTTTATAGATTGTTTTAAAATATGTTTTTAAAAATTCATTTTCAATAAACTTTAAATCATTTTTCGCTATCGTGAAGTGACATAAATGTCGCTGTTGGATCGGGCTCAAGAAAGAGTCCGCAATCCAATTTTGATTTATTTAGCCACCCGATCCAAAGCCAAATTCAGTTCAAGCACATTCACACGTTCAGCCCCCAAAATGCCTAAAGTAGGCTGAACCGTATATTGCTGTACCAATTTCAGCACATCTTGCTCAGAAATCTGTCGTGCTTGTCCCACACGTTTGACCTGAATCAACGCAGACTGCACACTTATTTCAGGGTCTATTCCACTGCCTGAAGCGGTCACCAAATCTGCTGGAATTTTTGATTTTTCAATCTGTTCCTGCGCTGCAATTTGATTTAAACGTTCATCGACTGCTTGGTGCAAAGCTGGATTGGTCCTCGCCATGTTACTCCCTGCCATTGCCATCGGATCATAATTTGAAGCCGATGGGCGTGACTGAAAATACTGTGCCTGAACAAAAGGTTGTGCAACCAGACTTGATCCCACAACCCGATCTTTCTCCACAATCAAACTGCCATTGGCTTGATGCGGAAAGATCACTTGACCCAGTCCTGTTGCAACTGAACTATACATAAAACCGCATAGCCCCAAAGCAACAATACTTAAGCCAACAGAAGCACGTGTTAAACCCGTCAACGATGAATCAATTAATTGATTATTTTCAATATTCATTTTTTTTCATCCTCACAAATTTTTAAAGTGATAACAATGGACTGATCATCAGATCAATCACTTTGATTGCAACGAATGGCAACAACACCCCACCCACCCCATAAATCAACATATTTCGGCGTAACAATTGTGTAGACGTAGACGGTTTAAACTTCACACCACGTAAAGCAATTGGAATGAGTAATGGAATGATCATGGCATTAAAAATAAGTGCTGAAAGAATGGCGCTTTCAGAACTGCCCAAGTGCATCACATTTAAGACATTCATTTGCGGAATAGCAGCAACGAACAATGCAGGTAAAATTGCAAAGTATTTCGACACATCGTTGGCCAAGGAGAAAGTGGTTAATGCACCTCGGGTAATGAGCTGCTGTTTCCCAATTTCAACAACTGCCAGTAATTTGGTTGGGTCTGAATCCAAATCCACCATATTGCCAGCTTCTTTGGCCGCTTGCGTACCTGAATTCATGGCGAGTCCAATATCTGCCTGTGCCAAAGCAGGTGCATCGTTGGTCCCATCCCCGACCATCGCCACCAAATGCCCTTTATTCTGCTCTTCACGAATACAATGCAGTTTATCTTCAGGTCTTGCTTCAGCAATATAGTCATCGACACCTGCTTCCGCTGCAATGGCTGCCGCAGTTAAAGGGTTATCCCCTGTGACCATGACGGTTTTGATGCCCATTTCACGTAAGCGCGCAAATTTTTCTTTAATCCCTTGCTTAATCACATCAGAAAGCTCGATCACCCCTAAAAGGTTTTGATCTTTCGCGACCACCAACGGGGTTGCACCTTTAGATGCGACTTGCTCTACACGGGCTTTGAGTTCGCTATGGTTTTCAAGGGTCTGTGATGCAAATTTAAGAATCGCATCCAAAGCCCCTTTACGTATTTGATGACCATCTGACAAATTAATGCCTGAAATACGCGTGGATGCATTAAAAGCAATAAATTCCGCCTGATCTGGGTCAACCACACGTTCACCCAATTCTTTTGCCAAAGCCACCACCGATTTACCTTCAGGTGTGGGGTCTGCAAGTGACGTGAGAACCGCCGCTTGGCGAAGTTCAGACTCTGTCACACCTGCTAGCGGATAAAATGCAGTTGCCTGACGGTCACCATAAGTAATGGTTCCTGTTTTATCCAGCAACAACACATCCACATCACCCGCCACTTCAACCGCTTTACCCGACTTCGCAATCACATTAGCCTTTAAGGCTCTGTTCATACCCGCAATCCCAATTGCAGGCAGCAAGCCACCAATCGTGGTTGGAATTAAACATACCAATAACGCAACCAAGACGATTGGATTGATTTCAATATTCAGAAAATGTCCAATAAAAGGCAGACTTCCCACCACGACAATAAAAGTCACCGTCATCACAGTCAGTAAAATACCCAATGCGATTTCGTTCGGTGTTTTTTGACGGTTAGAACCTTCAACCAAAGCAATCATGCGGTCGAGGAAACTACTTCCTGCTTCGGCCATCACTTGTACAACAATACGGTCGGTTAAAACCTTGGTTCCGCCAATCACGCCCGACTTGTCTGTGCCTGCTTCACGTAATACAGGTGCAGACTCCCCCGTAACAGCCGCTTCATTAATGGTGGCAAAACCATAAATAATTTCACCATCAGCAGGAATCAACTCTCCTGCACGAACTTCTATCAGGTCATGCATTTTCAATAAAGAAGCCGCAATGTGTTGACCATCAGTATCATCTTTATGCTGAATCAAGCGTGCAGTCAGATTCTGACGGGCCTGTCTTAAAGAGGATGCTTGACCTCGACCTTTGGCTTCCGCCACCGCTTCGGCATAATTGGCAAACAGGACAGTGATAAATAAAATAAAGGTGACCAATAAGCCAAAAACTAAATCAGCTTTCCCCATCAAGGTACTGACCAAGGTAATCAGCGTCCCGAGCCACACAATCGCCATGACAGGATTTCTAATCGCATGTTGTGGAAGCAATTTAATACATGCATTTTTCCACGCTTCAGCTTGGAATAATGTTGACGTATTTTCTTTGTTTTGAAAATTTTCTTGATTCTGAACCGCTTGTTTTGAATGATTCATTGTACTCACCCTTACCCCTGTACCAATAACAAATGATCAGCAATCGGCCCTAAGACGAGGACTGGCATAAACTGTAATAAAGTCAACATCACCACAATCGCAATCAGTGTGAACGCAAAAGTGGGGGTTTCAACTTTTAAACTACCGCTACTTTCAGGTGCCTGACGTTTCGCAGCTAAACGTGCTGCAATCCACAATGGAATAATCAGTGTCGGGAAACGACCCAGTAATAAAGCCAGACCACAACTTACATTCCACCATACGGTGTTATCGGCCAAACCTTCAAAACCTGAACCGTTGTTGGCAAATGCAGAAACATATTCATACAGCACTTGTGAAACAGCGTGGTACTGCGGATTACTATTGCCTGTCAATTCAGGGAAAAATAAAGTCACAGCCGTTAAACTTAAAATCACAATCGGCTGGATCAAAATGACCACTGCCAACAATTTAATTTCACCTGCTTCAATTTTTCGGCCTAACAATTCAGGTGTACGCCCAGTCATTAGACCCGCAATAAACACAGCCAAAAACAGGTAAATAATGAATTGCTGTAAACCACAACCAATCCCTCCCCAAATGGCATTGATCAGCATATTGGATAAAGCCACAAACCCTGTGAGTGGTGCAGATGAGTCATGCATCATATCGACAGAACCATTATTGACTTGCGTGGTCACGGCTGCCCAAAGTGCCGAGGAAGCTTCGCCAAAACGAACTTCCTTTCCTTCCATTGCATAAAGCTGTGTGGCTGTAGATGAAAGACTCTCAGACCAAATTGCACTACTTGCCGAAATAACAGACATCAACAACATTGTGCCAAAAACAAAGCCAGCAAATTTTGCACGCTTGGTGAAAAAACCCAACATGAAAATCACAGAAACTGGAATCAGAAGAATCGCCAACATTTCTAAAAAGTTTGATAATGGTGTTGGGTTTTCCAGTGGCACACTACTATTCGGCCCATACCAACCACCACCATTACTACCCAACTGTTTAATAGCCACCATTGGTGCAACTGGACCCAATGGAATTTTTTGAGTTTTCAATTCTGTCGTTTGATCGATGACTTGAGCTTCAGGCCCGCCTTGAAATGTAGATGGCACCCCTTGGCTATTCAGCAACAATGACCACACCATGCACAATGGAATTAAAAACCGAAACGTTGGTCGAATCACATCCGCCCAATAGTTCCCGATATTTATGCGCTGAACTTTATGATTAAAACTTGCATTTTGATCTTCTTCAGAAAGGGCATTCGAGTCCTTATAAAACAATGCTCGAACAGTAGCCACCACCATTGCCAACCCCATCATCGGGGTAATGATTTGCATACCAACAATACCCACCATCTGCGACAAATAAGACAGTTGAGCCTGCCCTGAATAATGTTGCTGATTGGTATTGGTCAGAAAGGAAATCATGGTATGCAGCGCCAAATCCCATGACATATTGGGTGCATTGTTCGGGTTCAATGGCAAGCTGGCTTGTGTCATAAATAAAACCCAAGTCACCAATCCAAGGACCAAACAACTCAGTACGAAACTCAATGAATAGGTCTTCACGTTCATACCAAGTTTAGGATTGGTTCCCAGCACTGCATAGATTGGTTTTTCAATCCAATTGAACACAGGGTCAATTTTCATCTCACGATTTTGCATAATTGCCGCGAGGTATTTCCCCAAGGGATAAGCCAAAATAGTGACTATTGCGAGCAGTAAAATAAACTCTAACATGGCATTTCACTCCCATTTGTCAGAGCTAAAAACACCTTACAGTTATTGAGATATTTATCATTTTGATTATTTTGTACAAAGCATATTTTTGGATGCTGTACTTTTTGATGCACTATGAGTATCGCACTCATCTTTTCCATCCTAAACATTGGGATATTCCACGGCTTAGTATGAAAAATAGCTGCGTAAACTCTCTATTCACAACTCAGACCCTGCCGTAAAAAAAGCGTAAAAATTTAGCTACGCTCATTTATAAACAGTGAAAAATAGCTTAAAAAGATGGAAAATTTTAACTCTTTACTGCATCTATTTATGGATAATCTTGCACTGCTTAAAGCCTTATTTTTAGGTTTAATTGAAGGCTTAACCGAGTTTTTACCTATCTCCAGTACAGGACATTTAATTCTCTTCGGACACTTAATTGATTTTAAATCAGATTCTGGACGTGTGTTTGAGGTTGTTATTCAATTTGGAGCAATTTTGGCAGTATGTTGGCTTTATCGACAAAAAATTATCGCATTGATTCGAGGCTTTTTTTCAGGTGAGGCGCATGCAAGACGCTTTGCAATCAATGTATTTGTGGCCTTTCTTCCTGCCGTGGTTATTGGGGTCTTAGCTGTCGATTTTATTAAGCAAGTGTTGTTTAGCCCATTGGTGGTCGCTTTTGCCTTAATTATTGGCGGACTTATTATTTTTGCAGTTGAAGCCAGAGAATATAAACCAAAAACTATTGAAGCCACGAACATTAGTTTCAAGCAATCTATCCTTGTGGGTTTTGCACAATGTGTTGCCATGGTTCCTGGTACATCTCGCTCGGGTGCAACCATTATTGGTGGCATGCTATTAGGCTTATCACGTAAAGCAGCAACTGAGTTTTCTTTTTTCCTTGCTATGCCCACTATGTTGGGGGCAGCAACTTATGACTTATTTCGTAATGCTAATGTTTTAACTTCAGATAATTTAGTAAATATTTCTGTAGGTTTTATGGCTGCATTTGTTGCAGCCTTATTGGTCATCAAAGCTTTGGTTAAGTTTGTAGAAAAACACTCATTAAGAGTATTTGCTTGGTATAGAATTGTCTTGGGGATACTTATATTGATTATTTTTTAGAAAATACCAAAAAATTAACTTAATTAACCTCAATCGCGGATAAGCGACTGAGTTGAAAAATACAAGGACTAGAGTAATCAGTTGAGTTACCACACCAAACTCACAACTCTAGTCCTGATGATAATCTTAGAGAATATTCCATGAGAGTTCTTCTTTAACAGGAGGTTCAAATAGAGCAGCCCACTTAGCCAAGTTATCAAGATTGACTTGAGGAACTGTTGGAATACATAGCTTATTTCTTTCAATAATTCTGTTTCTGATTTCGTCCAGATTCGTATCTAAGAAGTGAATTTTAGTAGTTACTCCCCACTGACTTGCCATAGATCGATAATTATCTCTTTCAATTTTTAACCAGAAGCGGTAATACCCCCATTTTTAATTGAACTAATGGGTAGAAAATCCAAAGCCCTTGTTATTGTTTAAAATTAGGTGGACAACCATTTACTGACATATGAGGTCGTTCATGATTATAAAAGTACTGCCATAAGGTTGTACAGTCTTGAACCTCACTAAGCTCTCTAAATAAATATTGGTTTAGGCATTCGTATCGAACTGTGCGATTAAATCGTTCAACATAGGCATTTTGTTGAGGGTTACCTGGCTGAGTGAAGATATGCTCAATATCATGTTGATCACACCATTCTTTCATTAAATCGCTTATATATTCAGGCCCATTGTCGGATCGAATATGTTTAGGTTTGCCTCGCCATTCAATTAATTGGTTAAGCCCCCGCAGAACACGTTCAGCCGGTAATGAGAAATCAACAAGGATATCTAACGATTCTCGATTGTAATCATCAATGACGTTATGCACACGGTAGCTACGCCCATCACTGAGTTGATCATGCATAAAATCCATTGACCATGACTCATTCTTAGCTGTTGGTACTGCAAGGGTTTCTGGTTGTTCTCGCTTAATTCGTTTGTTGGGTTTAATCCTTAAGTTAAGTTCAAGCTCTTTGTAGATCCGATATATGCGTTTGTGATTCCATCCATAACCTTTTACATTGCGCAAATACAGATAGCAGAGTTTAAAACCCCACGTTTTATTTTCATTTGTTAGCTTAATCAACCACTCAGCGATTTGAACATTTTCCTCTTTCAAAAGGGCCTTATAGCGATAACAGGTTTGGCTAACATTAAACATTAAACAGGCCATGCTGATAGAAATCTTAAACTGCTCAGCAGCCTGCTGTGCAAGAGACTTCCGCTGAACTGGCCTTAAAACTTTTTTGAAAGAGCATCTTGTAAAATGTCAGATTTAAGCCGCTCATCAGCATACATACGTTTTAAACGGGCATTTTCAGCCTCTAATTCTTTAAGCCTAGTCATCATGGAAAGATCCATTCCGCCATATTTAGACTTCCACTTATAGAAAGTTGCGGTGCTCATTCCATGCTCACGGCAAAGGTTTGGAACAGGTGTTCCTGCTTCAGCTTGTTTCAAAATACTCATAATTAAGCTGTCTGAATATTTAGATATTTTCATAGAAAATCTCCTTGGATAAAGATTATTCGATTTTCTACTTTTAAGTCCAATTATTTGCGGGGAGCATTACCAAAATAATTCAGGATTGTAATCCATATGATGTATTACTTTTTTATCAATAGAATAATAGCTATAAATTCCATTATCTAATTCTGAACTATCCATAAGGTCATGTATTTCTTGAAATATATCTTCAGTATTCCCTAAATTTCTGAATCCTGTCTCATCTGTTTCATAAATAGTTGCATACCTTAAGTGAATGGTTTTATTCATCACAAAGAAGAAATCTTGAGTAAGCTTTAAGCCATCTACTTTTCTTAAAATTGTATCTATTGTTGGATTCATAAGTTGAATTAAATATCATAAATTTTGTTTTAGTATAAAAGAAAATTACTCGAATATTGATGCCATTTAACATAATGGCCGTTATGCGAAATTTACTGTTAGAACCCATTTAAAGTGTCTATATTCTCACCAATAAAAATGTCTAGTTTATGATGGTTTTTATCACCATGGACTGGATATAAAATATAGATGCTGATCACTATGTCTGACAAAGAAATTCAACGTCTTGCAGTTCT
>NZ_JAMXXC010000038.1:0-16125 GCF_024129855.1 Acinetobacter lwoffii | reverse complement strand
CGATCGCAATGGACCCAGGTCTACGTTTTGCGATCCGTGAAGGCGGTCGTACAGTTGGTGCTGGTGTAGTTGCTAAAGTAACTGCATAATCGCTGGTTGTGTAAGAAAAGCGCCTCTTTGAGGCGCTTTTTTTTGATTCAAACTTTTTATAAAACTAAAAATAGATTGTCGGACAATGATTTTAAAAGCTGTCCTTATCTGATATTGGCTTGACCTAAACTGCACTTATGTAAAAAAAAATTACCACGTAATATACAGATAAGAATATGAATATTACATTTTCGGGTCTGGATTGGCCTGATGGGAGTGGTCACATGAATGCGAAAGTAAATATTACCAATCGTGCGGGTGCAAGTTTTCCAGTTCGTCGCATGAACTTTGATTTTGATGCTGTACCGGAATATTGGATGAATGGTTCAGCAGGTCTCACTCATTTTATGACCGCATTATCTGCGCTATTTCCAGCAGGTGAAAAGTTTTTTATAGATTCAGTCCGCGCGGTACGTAACCATCCTGCAATTGCCAATAATGAAGCATTACAAAAAGAAATTTCTGCTTTTATTGGTCAGGAAGCCATGCATACTCACGAGCATATCGGCTTTAATGCTTCTGCGCAAAAACATGGGCATGATGTCGAGACGCTTGATCGTTATACCGATAAAGTCATTCAAACGACACGTAAAGTCATGGCTAAACTGGGTAAGCCTGTGGGAATTACCCAAGAAATGGTAGATTTGACTGCAACTACGGCACTTGAGCATTTCACTGCAACCATTGCCTCACAGCTTTTGACCAATAGCCACATTCAGGAATTGATGACAGATGAAACCATGAAAACCATGTGGTTATGGCATGCTATCGAGGAAAATGAACATAAGGCAGTGGCTTATGATGTCTTCGAAGGGGTTTTTGGCAAAGGATTAAAAGCCTATGCATTGCGTACGTCTTCCTTGGTCATCGCAATGGCAACCTTATTTGTGGTGCAAAGCTATTTCCTCGCCCGTTTGCTTAAACAGGATCAGCAGTTTAATCTTGAGTCCTTAAAAGCCATTTATACCTATGCCTATAGTCCTTCTAAAGGTGTCATTACGGGTATGGCGAAAGAAATGCTGATGTATTTTAAACCGGGATTCCATCCGAATGATCATTATACAGATCAACTGTTGGCGACCTGGAAAGCCAAATTGGGTTTGTGACAGAACTGAAGATTGGAGAGCGACTAAAATCGCTCTTTTTTTTGCTCGATTTTTTGGATGAAGTTTCTATAATGCGGAGGTTGATTCTATATAAGATGAACGAAGATGATTCGTTTAATGCAAGCAGCGGATGTAGAAGTCGTTGCAAAGATTGAAAAATCAGTTCAATCACATCCCTGGACTTTCAAACAGTTCGAAGATGCTGTAACGGCTTATCAAAGTACCGTGATTGAAGTGCAAGGGCAGGTGGCCGGATTTTGTATTTTACAACCGGTGCTGGATGAAGCCAATTTATTGCTCATGGCAATTGATCCGGCACAGCAAGGTCAGGGCTTGGGCTATCAGTTGCTGGAGGCTTCAGTGGCGATGCTAAAAAATAATCCGGTGCAGATTTTCCTGGAAGTGCGCGAGAGTAATCTGACTGCGATCAAGCTGTATGAAAAATCAGGCTTTCATCAGATTGATCTGCGCAAGAATTATTATCCTAACAGTAACGGAAGCCGTGAACATGCCATCATTATGGTGAAAGCATGTACAGATGATTTTGCCAGTCTGTTTAAATCATAAAAGCTGACGACCTTATTTAATAATCTGGTGATTCCATCCGCTAGGTAAGGTCGTCATTAATGAGTTTCCCAAGTGCTGAATCTCCGTGGCACTTAGGGCATGATTTAAGCGTCGCCATTGTCCATCGATCAAGAGTTCCAGTGGCAGGTACTGAGATTTGTAATTCATCTTGTTGGAATGTGGTACCCAATATCCCAGATAGATAAATTGCAAGCCCAGCTTTTGTGCATGTTCAATCTGTTTCAAGATCGCAAATGCACCGAGTGAACGACGATTTTCATCAGGATCAAAGAAGGTATAGACGGCAGAGATGCCATCATCCAGCAGATCGCAGGTGGAAACGCTGATTAGACGCTCACCTTGCCATAACTCCAGAAAGAAGCTGTCGGTACAACTTTGTAATAAAAATTTTTCGAACTGATCCCGAGTCGGTGGAAACATGTCGCCATCTGCGTGGCGTTCATTAATATAGCGTTCATACAGCGCATAATGCAGGTCACCGGCGTGCTCTGGACTGGTAATTTTCATCACCAGATCCTGATTACGTTTCCAGGCTTTTTTTTGTGAACTGTTCATGCGGAATTCAACAACAGGCACACGCGAAGACAGACATTGACGACACAGATGACATTCGGGTCGATACACGAAATCACCACTGCGGCGGAAACCGGTACGTGACAGTTCCGATAAAGTTACGACATCAATTCGATGTGCAGGATCCAGAAAAACCATGCGCGCCGACTTGTTGGGTAAATAGCTACAATCATGCGGCGGCGTAATATAATACTGTAAATCGTTCAGTAGGGCCTTTGGCTGATAAGAGTTCATAACAACTACCCTCTGTTATTTTCATTCACTTAAGCGCGCGTTTTGCGCTATTGTTTTACTTGAAAATACACCTTCCTGATAATTTTTCCAATCGATAGCAGGCTTTTTTACAATATCTTGTAAAGAATTAAGATAGGCTTGGCGAGAAAGTGTGCAGGCACCCAGGCTTAAAAGATGATCGTTGACCAGTTGGCAGTCGATCCAGGGTAGTTTATTTTCCTGTCCAATCAGCATTAAAGTATAGAAAGCCATTTTAGAAACATCGGTTTGCGTACTAAACATGGATTCACCAAAACAGCCTTGACCGATGGTCACACCATAAAGTCCACCGACGACGCGATCTTCATCCCAGACCTCAATGCTATAGCTATATCCTGCGTCGAACATGTCGCAATAGCCTGCGATAATATCTTCACTGATCCAGGTGTCGTCTGCATAAGCACGAGGTAGGGAGCAGGAACGAATCACTCTTTCAAAAGCATGATTGACCGTAATTTTATAGTCCTGCTTTTTCATATTACGTAGCAGGGATTTGCTCGGATGATAATCTTCGGGGCGAATAATGCAGCGTGGTTCCGGACTCCACCAGCAAATCGGATCACTTTCTGAAAACCAGGGAAATAATCCATGCGTATAGGCTTCATAAAGTGTGGAAGGGGAGAGGTCTGCACCAATACAAATCAGGCCTTCACCTTCAGGATCAACCTCGACCGGATTGGGAAAAATGAATTCTGAGGGAGGAAGTAAAGACATGGCAGACCCGATATAAATCTATAGATAAATCATCATCTCATTCTAGCAATAAAAAAGCCGCCCATAATGGACGGCGTTTTTATTCTTGCTGCTTAGTCTAGTTTACCCATCGCATCAAGATATTTTTCCGCATCCAGTGCAGCCATACAGCCTGAACCCGCAGAAGTAATCGCCTGACGATAAATGCTGTCTGCAATATCACCGGCTGCGAATACACCCGGTACCGACGTTTGTGTTGCATTACCTGCAGTACCGCTTTGCACCTGGATATAGCCGTCACGAAGTTCTAACTGGCCTTCGAACATGGTGCTATTTGGCTTGTGACCAATCGCCACAAACATACCCGTCACATCAATGTTTTGAGTAGAGTCATCTTGCGTTGATTTAATACGAACTGAGGTCACACCAGATTGTGCATCACCGAGTACTTCATCGACCTGATGGTTCCAGATAATGCTGATCTTGCCTTCTTTTTCTTTGGTAAATAAATGATCTTGCAAGATTTTTTCGGAACGTAAGGAATCACGACGGTGAACCAGAGTCACGTGAGAAGCAATGTTAGATAAATACAACGCTTCTTCAACAGCAGTATTACCACCACCTACGACCATTACTTTCTGGTTTTTATAGAAGAAACCATCACAGGTTGCGCAAGCACTGACACCTTGACCCATATAGGCTGCTTCAGATTCCAGACCGAGGTATTGGGCAGTTGCACCGGTACAGATAATCAGGGCATCACAGGTGAATTCTTCCATATCGCCTTTTAACACGAACGGGCGCTGGCTAAGATCCACTTCATTGATATGGTCATACACGATTTCAGTGCCAAAACGCTCTGCATGTGCCTGCATACGTTCCATCAATGCGGGACCAGTCAAACCTTCGGGATCACCCGGCCAGTTATCGACGTCAGTCGTCGTGGTCAGCTGACCGCCCAGTTGCAAGCCTGCAATCAGGGTAGGTTTCAAGTTTGCACGCGCTGCATATACTGCTGCGCTATAGCCTGCAGGGCCAGAACCTAAAATAATCAGTCGTGAGTGACGTGCGCTCATCAGCTGTATCCTTTTTTATTTAGAAATTTATTGAATTATACGTGAAACTGTATAACAGTGGTGTGAGATTAAAGTCGATATTATTGATCATTGAAATCGATTTGGGCTATATAGCATAAGTAACATTGTGCTTGCACAATAGTGCATCTTTTTTCACAGAACAGGTGCATAATATACATTTTATTGCGTCGCTTTTTTCAAGCATTGAAGCAAAAGAATATTCATGAAGAATTGGTTACAGGACAGTATATGACAGCGGTGTCGAGTGCCTATGCACAGCGCTTAGTAATGACATTATTTTTAGTCTCATTTGGGATTTATCTGTTTCTTGCAACAGTGACCTATACGCCATTTGATCCGGGGTGGATGCATATCTCCAGTGATACGCAGACCGTTTCGAATGCCAGTGGGGTAGCGGGTGCCTGGATTGCAGACCTTTTGTTTGGCTTCCTTGGTTGGGCAAGTCTGCTGATTCCTGTCTATCTGTTTATGGAAGCAATTCAGGTCTGGTGGCCGCGCAGCTTCCTGAACCGGCCATTTCGCTATGCTGCGCAATTCTTCCTGTTACTGACCACCTCAGCGCTATTGTTTTTATTCTGGCAAGTTCCTGCTGATACGCTGGATAATTCTTCCGGCGGTATTATTGGCTATGAATTAGGTCAGAGTCTGGAACAACTGCTGACAGTCTATGGTGCAGCATTCTTCCTGCTGGTGCTTTGGGTGGTGTTATTTACTTTGGCTTTTGGGGTGAAGTGGAACAAGACCTGGAGCAGCCTCAAAGCAACCCCTGCTTATTTACAAGACCTGTTCTACCGCAATGTGCCTGAAGGCATGTCTGATTTTGACCGGACTGCACCTGTCGCCAAAAAAGAGCCAGTCATTAGTGCAAAAAAAGTAGCGGTTGCAGTAACACCTGCGCCTGAGCATCAACTGGTAGAAATAGATCCGGTGGTGCGCGATCAGGTGGCTGAACGCTTATTTGATGATTTTGCCGATAAAGAATCACAACAACCGCAGTTTTATGAGGATATTCCTGAGGCTGAGCAGCAGGCTCCTGAGCCAGTCGAGACATTTAAGCAAGTACAGCAAGTGCCTCAACAGCCGGATCGTGTGGTAGCGACAGGCGAGGTGTGGCGTGCCTTACATTCAAATGAAGATCAGCGCCATAAACAGGATATTGATGCCTTACTCAAAGCAGCCGAAGAAGAACAGCTTAATTCTCCAGTCTCACATATAACCGCTCCTCAACCTGTTTCAGCACAGACTCATGCTCACACCAGAACCGCATCGGCTCCACATACAGGCCTGGACTGGGATGATGATGAAATCTTTGATGAACTTCTGGCTGCAGTTCCGCAAGGCAAAACTGCGACCGATGTGCATAGTCCATTCAATACAGCGCCAGCCGAAAAGACCTCAAGAATTGTAGAAGACATGACCAATGTTGCACCGGCCATGGCATCCATGGCGACTGCACATGTCGTGAAAAACAGCGCATTACAGACCGATCTGGATGACCTGGGTGATTTACTGATTGAAGAAGATGAGCCACAACAACCTGTACGTGCTTCGAGCTATGCGCAATCTTCTGCTTTTGTACAGGCACCGATTCAGCATCAGGTTGTAGAGCCGATATCCAATTCTTCCGCCGCCAATGCAGCAGTACGCGAGGCTTTATCGAAAGAAGAATTTGTGGAAGCCTGGCAAGAGACTGCTGGCAAACCACAAGATGAAGACGAGTTTGATTTTGATGCTCCTTTGACCGATGCTTCAGGCCGTCCGATGTCACGTGCCATGCAGGTTGTGGAGCGCCGCAAAGATTTATCACCGCTTCCAGGGCTAGATTTACTCGATGAAGTCGATCCGAATAAAAAAGTGAATTTTACCGAAGAGCAGCTGGCGCGTTTATCTGAGCTGCTTGAAATCAAGCTGCAAGAATTTAATGTCAAAGCTAAAGTGGTAGAAGCACAGCCAGGCCCAGTCGTAACACGTTTTGAACTGGATCTGGCACCAGGGGTAAAAGCCTCTAAAGTGACGAATATTTCGCGTGATCTGGCACGTTCGATGTCGATGGCATCGGTGCGTGTGGTTGAGGTCATTCCGGGCAAGCCGTATATCGGAATTGAAGTACCAAACAGTACCCGTGAAATGGTCCGTTTGATCGAACTTTTGACCATTCCAGCCTTCACTGATCCGAATAGCATCCTCTCCATGGCAATGGGTAAGGATATTTCCGGTAATCCGGTGATTGCTGATCTGGGTAAAGCGCCGCATATGCTGGTGGCAGGAACCACAGGTTCCGGTAAATCGGTGGCGGTCAACTCGATGATTTTATCGATGTTGCTGAAATATACCCCAGATGAATTGCGTTTAATTCTGATCGATCCGAAGCAGCTGGAACTGGCGAACTATAATGATATTCCGCATTTGTTGACGCCTGTAGTCACCGATATGAAAGATGCGGTCAGCGCATTGAACTGGTGTGTCAATGAGATGGAACGTCGTTATAAGCTGATGTCTTTCTTGAAAATCCGTAAACTAAGCGACTATAACCGCAAGGTGGAAGAGGCGATTGCCAATGGTGAAGACCTGATCGATCCAACCTGGAAAGCCAGCGATTCTGTTGTGGGTGAACGTGCGCCGCGTTTGACGCCATTGCCTTCCATTGTGATTGTCGCGGATGAGTTCGCGGATATGATCATGCAGGTCGGTAAGAAAGCTGAAGAGATGATTACCCGTCTGGCACAAAAATCACGTGCTGCCGGTATTCACCTGTTGCTTGCGACCCAACGTCCATCGGTGGACGTGATCACCGGTTTGATCAAAGCCAATATTCCAACACGTGTCGCGCTACGGGTTAACTCCAAGATCGACTCGCGTACTATTCTGGATGCGGGTGGTGCAGAGGACTTGCTCGGTCACGGTGACATGCTATTCCTCGGCCCGGGTAAAATCGAACCTGAGCGTGTACATGGTGCCTTTATTGCCGATGACGAAGTCAACCGGATCTGCGATGCATGGCGTGAACGTGGTTCACCAAATTATGTCGACGAGATCCTGACACCATTTGATGAAGAACCATCCAGCCGTGGTTTTGAAGATGGTGGTGAGGGCAGTTCAGACCGTGATGCACTGTATGACCAGTGTGTAGCTTTTGTTTTGGAAACCCGTAAGGCTTCTACTTCATCCTTGCAACGTAAATTCAGTCTGGGCTATAACCGTGCTGCACGGATCATTGACCAGATGGAAGAAAACGGCATTGTCAGCGGTATGGGTGCCAATGGTAAACGCGAGATTCTGGTTTAATTTCAGTCTACCTTCAATAAAAAAGCCTGCTTTCAAAGCAGGCTTTTTTATGTATTTTGACTCAGGCAAATTTTGCCAATACATCCAGAAACTCGGCACTTTGACGCGGGAAAGTGGCAATCACGTCATGAATCCGTTGTCCTTCCGGATTGGTTGCATTGACATCACGGCCATCAGCGACAAATTTCGTCAACAGGCGTTCATAATCAAATGGACGCATATGCTTGAAAGCATGATAGAGCACGTGAAAATCAGCATTAACACCTGCAGGAGGAAGCTGATTCAAGTAGGCAAATACACGCTCATCTGACCATTCTTCGTTAAAGGTCGCTGGTTGAGATAATGCCATCGCAATTTCCTTGATCTAATGTAGTTTTTTCGGCATGAAAAAAGGCAAAATATGAGACTAGATTAGCAAAGCACTGCTTTGCCTAGTCGCAAGACTTGAAGCTATGCTTCAAGTGGGCGGAATATAGCTAAACTACTATTTCTACCACTCTCATATTTTGCCTTGAATCAATTTACTTGACCAATCAAAAATCAGATTATCGTTCTTCAGGTAAATTGATATTCATTTCAAGCATTTCAATATTGGCTTCAGAACGGACCTGCATTTGAATATGCTGTTCATCGACACCGCGAACATAACGATTGACCACTTGCATGATTTCAGTCTTCATCTGGTCAATTTTGTCCTGGCTCAAGCGACGACCCAAGCCTTGTTCGGATGCAACGATCACTTTCAAACGGTCTTTAGCAGTCCGTGCGCTTGATGGTTTATCCTCGCCACTAAAAAGTTTACTCCAGAATCCTGCCATGTCTACGCTCCAAATAGTCGTGCTAACCAGCCCTTAGGTTTTACCTCGATATGACGGTAAGGACGCTCTTCGCCAAGGAAACGCGCAACCAGATCATCATAGGCCTGACCTGCAGAAGCTTCAGTGAAAAGAATCACCGGCTTACCTTCATTCGATGCCTGTAAAACGCTTGGACACTCAGGAATAACGCCCAAGGTCGGTACACGTAAAATATCCTTAGAAATATCATCAATCGTTAGCATTTCCTGTTTATCGGCACGTTCCGGATTGAAACGGGTAATACACAGATGCTTACGAATGCGACCTTCGTTTTGTTCTACTTTTTTAGTTTTACTGTCGAGCATACCAATGATACGGTCAGAGTCACGTACTGAAGAAATCTCAGGGTTGGTCACAATGATGGCTTCATCCGCATGATACATGGCCAAAATAGCACCACGCTCAATACCGGCAGGCGAATCACAGATAATATAATCAAATTCCTGCGAAAGCTCATCCATTACACGAGCAACACCTTCATCGGTTAAGGCATCTTTATCACGTGTTTGTGATGCAGGTAAAATATATAAATTTTCAATATCTTTATCGCGAATCAGTGCTTGTTGTAATCGTGCTTCGTTATTTAAAACATTCACAAAATCATAAACTACACGGCGTTCACAGCCCATAATCAAATCAAGGTTACGTAAACCTACATCAAAATCAATAACAACAGTTTTGTGACCACGTAGGGCTAAACCTGTTGCAAAAGATGCACTTGTTGTAGTTTTACCTACACCACCTTTGCCTGACGTTACGACAACAATTTTCGCCACCGAATCCACTCCTGTTATGGTTCAAATCCCCTGTTTAAAATGGGGTTTTTGGTGTTTATTTATACATTAAAATTGTAGAGCTTCAAATACAAGCTCTAGTTGATCATTCAAGTAAATATGCACAGACTTTTTAACTACATGCGGTGGAATGTCATCCGCCACACAATAGGTTCCTGCAATTGAAATCAGTTCAGCTTCGAGGCTATGACAGAAAATACGTGCTGCAGTATTACCACCCGCACCTGCAATGACCCGGCCACGTGCGCTGCCATAGACATGAATATTGCCTGAAGCAATCACTTCTGAACCACTGTTGATGCCGGCATTAATAATAATGTCGCCATTATGCTGCACGATACATTGGCCGGTACGCAGAATTTCATCATGATATGAGGTGATATGCGCGACGATCGGGGCAGTAGGCGCTTGATCATCATTCACCGCTGTAGGTTCTGGTTTAACTTCCACCACCTGTTCTTTGGTGGCTTTAATTTCTTCTAACTGGCGATCAGGTGGCAGTACCGGGAACTGAATGGCGCGCGCCTGATCTCCAAGTAAGCCTTCAGTAACAGCCATAGGCTGTACATCCAGACTGATTAACAGTTGGATCAGCGCAATGAGTTCCTGTTCAACTGAACTTTCAATGACTGCCAAAGTGCCGGGTGGAAATGCTGCTTGTAATTTTGGGCTAAGTTGCTGGCGGATTGCATCATGATCATTGGTATCTAGGCTAATGCGTATCGCATTGACCATTCTGCCTTTTATCCGTATATCAGCCATAATTCTTCCTTAAATACTTCTGACCTGCTGGTTTTGTGTCGAAGCAATGTTGTAAATAGTGCAAATCCTAGAACAAATTGCAGTAATTCTCTAGCGATCTCAGTTATTTTTTTATGCGAACAGAACCGGACGGATTGATCTGATTCTGTACTTTAAACTTTACTTATCTATTGAGCTCTGATTTTGCTCATGTTCTTCTAAAATCTGTTGCCATTGTTTGACTTTCACCTGTTTCCGGATTGCTTCAAGTGTTTCAAAAACAGCCGATTCGACCAATTTATCAATATGTGGATTATGTTCAATCTGAATCTGGCTGATTTTATCTGAAATTAGGGCAAAAGTCGGATTTTCTTTTTGACCTGTGTGGGTAAATGGTTCAATCAGTCCTTGCGTGATATTTTCGCCCAAACGTTGACCAATACTTTGAATTTGCTGTTCAATCCGGCTGCCAACAATTGGAATCAAACGTAATAATTGGGTTAGTTCTGGAGTATCTTCAATCGCCTGATTCACTACTTGCCCTACATTTTTAGCGATCATGGAACGTTGTGCCTGTAATTCCTTGCCTAAAGATTCCTGCAAGATATCTGCCAAGGCAATCGCCAGTAATTTACGGTGATGTTCCACCAAATCATCAATTAACTGTTTATGTGATGTGCTCGTGGTCAGTTCACGCTTAATACCGTCCAGTACGGTCAGTACCACCCGGCTAGAAAGCTCTTCCATTAGCATGTTGTAATAAAAGTTACCTTGGCGATACCAGCGGTTAGGAATTACTTTATAACCATGGCTATGCAGGTTGTAGCCAATCGCGACCGCACGCAGCAGGCGCAGGAAACGTAGTTGAGGGATAATGGATAAAATTTCATACCAGTGCACAAAAGGGAAGAACCACCAGCGTCGATGATGACGCAGAACAATCGCGATGACCCAGCGTGCCAGTAATTCACAGACCAAGAAGGTGGTAAACCAGCCCTCGGTAATAATGACCCAAGGGCGTAAATCACTTTTATAAAACTGCAACACTTCGGGTAAACGAATGAAGTCAAACAACCACTGACCAAAATCGCTCATTAAAATGGCGTTGGCACTGAGACAGAACAGATTGATGACGATCAAAACCATCATGAAAATGTCGTAAATCAGTGCAATTTTCCAGCCCCAGGTTCCTTTACGAACAAATTTAAATGAGCTGGACGTAATGTCCGGGTTGTCGTTCTTCATAATTACTCGGTTACAGATCCGACCGGGGCTTGGGCAAAGTTCTGCTGCATTTGTGCGATGAGCTGATCTTTTTCAGTCCAGATTTGATCAATCCATTTTTGAAAACGTGCACGATATTCAGCATCATCTTCATAATTGCCGCCCAGTACCCAGTCTGGAATATCAATTTTTCTTAAATTTACCGCAATACGTGGCACTTCACCTAACCAAAATTCACCATAGCCCGGAATACCGTCAGGATAAACAATGGTCATGTCGACCAGCGCATCAATTTTATCGCCGAGAATACTCAGTGCCAATGCCAGACCACCGGCTTTAGGTTTCAGTAAATGTGTATAGGGAGACTGCTGCTGATCATGCTTTTCTTGGGTAAAACGCGTGCCTTCCAGATAATTTAACAGGGTAAAAGGCTGACTGATCAGCTGTTCACAAGATTTGCGTGCTTCTTCCATATCCCGGTATTTCAGCGCAGGATTTTTGGCAATCTGTTCCTTGCTATGCCGCTTCATCATCGGGAAGCCTAAGATTTTAAAGGCCTGACCCACAAAAGGAATAAAAATAAGCTCCCATTTGGTAAAGAAACGCGTCAGGGGCATACGGCTCAGACCGAAGTACTGGTTGACCGTGGTATCGACCCAGCTTTGATGATTACAGGTCATCAAATAACGGCCCTGCATATTCAAATCCAGTGATTCATCTACACTGATTTGCCATTCGGTATTTTTCAGCACATGCTCAATTAGCCAGTTGTTGACCCCTAACCAGCTGTTGGTAATCTTGATATTGGTTTCATCCACTTTTGCGGATTTTTTAAAAAGTTTGGTTAAACCCAAGGCCAGCACCGGGGGACCATGAAAAAAAGTACTGCCCGTCATGACGGATGTGACCGTCAGGCCACGCGCCAGTTTTTTTAAAGTCGGTTGCTTGTTGCTATTCGATGACATATCCAAACAGTCCCCAGAGATTAATCACTTAAATTTTTTCATATTTTGAGTAATATAGAGACAGTTAGGCAAATAAAAAAGCCTAAACAGGAAACTATGAAGATATTGTGACGAACTACTTGGTTTTAGTTACATATAAACATTACAAAATATTACTAAACGATTTATTATTAACAAAAATTCAATGGTTAGCCCATTCAATTTAAATCATTATCTCGCTTAACAACAAAGCATACAACAAGGAGTCATGCGATGCGTGCACTAGTCATTTCAGCAGCTGTAGCAGGGGCCGTAGCACTTACAGGTTGTCAATCAACTGGTAATAACATCGGTGGTGTGGAATATGATAAAGCTGCTCTAGGTACTTTAATTGGTGCTGCAGCAGGTTACGGTGTTTCTAAAGGCAATGCGAATACCAGCCGTCAAAATAACCGTGCAGCAGCGATTGGTGCTGTTGTTGGTGGTGCAGCGGGTGTGTATCTTGATAACAAAGAGAAAAAATTACGTCAAGCAACAGCGGGTACGGGCGTAGACGTTAACCGTAATGCAGATGGTTCGATTAACCTTGTGATGCCAGGCAGCATTACATTTGATACCAACAAATCAAATATCAAACCAAACTTCTATGGCACTTTAAACAAAGTGGCGCAAGTATTAACTGAAGATAACAAGAGCGGTATCCTTGTAACTGGTTATACAGACAGCACGGGTAATGACTCAATTAACTTGCCATTGTCTCAAGCACGCGCAAACTCTGTAGCGACTTACTTGGCAGGCCAAGGTGTTTCACGTACACGTATTAATGCTCAAGGTTTAGGTTCAGCGAACCCAATTGCAGACAATACAACTGCCGCAGGTAAAGAGCAAAACCGTCGTGTAGAAATCGCGGTATATGCAGTTCAATAATTCTTGAACGCTTAAGAAAAAACCACCTTCGGGTGGTTTTTTTATATCTGAATATTGATCTGATTAATCGTATTTTAAATTAGGCAACTGACGCAGAGATGACTATAATCGGAGCCGAATCTAGAAGAGGAAGCCATATGTCACTCGCCAGTCAGTTAAATGACAAGCAACTTGAAGCCATGAAATACACTCAAGGACCCTTGTTAGTACTTGCAGGAGCGGGTTCAGGCAAGACTTCAGTGATCACGCGAAAAATCGCGTATTTAGTCAAGCATTGCGGGATTCCCGCACATCGTATTACTGCGATGACTTTTACCAACAAGGCAGCACGTGAGATGAAAGAGCGTGTCAGCAAATTGTTGACGCGTGAAGAAAGTAAAGGCGTTTCAGTTTCGACCTTCCATACTTTTGGCCTGAATATGCTGCGCCTGGAGTTGAAACATACCCCACTGAAAAATAATTTCTCGATTCTGGATGCTGACGACTGTAAACGCATTCTGATGGATCTGATGCAGCGTGACAATTTATCCGGTGCAGAAAGCAAAGAACTGATTGCCAAAGCCATGAAAATGATCTCGGACTGGAAAAATGATCTGATTCCACCCGAGCAGGCACATACTACCTGTGAAACTGCCGAAGATGTGCAGTTTGCGCATTTATATCAATTATATGAACGTAATTTACGCGCTTATAACGCCGTGGATTTTGATGACCTGATTGTGATGCCGACGCGCTTGTTGCAGGAAAATGCTGAAGTCCGTGACAAATGGCAAAACCGGGTACGTTATTTGCTGGTGGATGAATATCAGGATACCAACACAGCACAGTATATTCTGGTGAAATTACTGGTTGGTGTGATGGGACAGTTCACCGCCGTAGGCGATGATGATCAGTCGATTTATGCCTGGCGTGGGGCTAAACCGGAAAATATGGCTTTGTTGCAGCAGGATTTTCCTAATCTGAAAGTGATCAAACTGGAACAGAATTATCGTTCGACCAGTCGTATTCTCAAAGCAGCCAACACCGTGATTGGTAATAATCCGCATATTTTTGATAAAAAACTCTGGTCGGACAAAGGCCATGGTGAAGTGATCCGTGTGATTACCTGCCGCAATGATGATGACGAAGCAGAACGCGTGGTCAAAGACCTGATCACGCATAAATTGATGAACGGTAAAAGCTGGAAAGATTATGCGGTGTTGTACCGCGGCAATTTCCAGGCGCGTATCTTAGAAACCCATCTACGTCAGATGCAGATTCCGTATAAATTATCTGGCGGACAGTCCTTCTTCGCACGTGCCGAAATCAAGGACATGATGAGCTATTTACGCTTGATCATTAACCCTGAAGATGACAGTGCATTTTTACGAATTATCAATACGCCAAAAAGGGCAATTGGTCCGGTAACGCTGGAAAAGCTCGGTCTATTTGCTCAGGAAAATAATCTGTCGCTTCTGGCTGCGGCTGCGGATCAGCGTCTGACCATGGCGATTCCGAAAAAGGCCACGACTCAATTGGCTGAGTTTGCCGATTTTATTGAGGGTTTTACCCGCAATTTACTGGATGATGATGAACCAGTGCCAATTATCCGCCAGATGATGATTGAAGCCGGTTATATCGATTACATCAAGGAAACTGCAGCCACACCAGCGCAGGAAAAGACCAAGCTCGACAATATCGAAGTGCTCTATAGCAGCATTCAAAGCCTGATTAACCGCGCTGAAGATGTTGATGAAAAAAATATTGAAAGTGTGATTCGTAAAATGGTGCTGCTGGACATGCTCGAGCAGCAGCAGGAAGAAGAGGACACCGATAAAGTCAATTTATTGACTTTGCATGCGTCTAAAGGTCTGGAATTTCCTTATGTCTATCTGATCGGGCTGGAAGAAGAAATTCTGCCACATAAAAACTCGATCGCTGCAGAAACGGTCGAAGAGGAACGCCGTCTGATGTATGTGGGGATTACCCGTGCACGTCAGGGACTGACCATTACTCTGGCAGAACAGCGCAAGGCCGGTGGGCAGATGAAGCAAATGACCCCAAGCCGTTTCCTGGATGAATTACCAGAAGATGAGCTGGAATGGTTAGGCCGCAAGAAAAAGCTGGCCGGTAACATCGATCCAAAATTACAAGCCCAACATTATCTTGATAATTTGCGTAATCTTATCAAACGATAAGGTACAAGACTTGCTCTTATTTTAAATGAAACAACAGGAATGAATACATGAAAGTTCAGGTGAAAGTCCTTGACTCGCGTCTTGGTCAGGAATGGCCATTACCGACTTATGCTACGACAGGTTCAGCGGGGCTGGATTTGCGTGCGTGTGTTGCAGAAACCACAATCATTGAACCAGGCCAAACGGTTTTGGTAAAAACTGGTTTAGCAATCTATATTGAAGATCCTGCATTTGCTGGTCTGATCTTGCCACGTTCGGGTTTGGGCCATAAACATGGGATCGTGTTGGGTAACCTGGTAGGTTTAATTGATTCTGATTATCAGGGTGAATTGATGGTATCCGTTTGGAACCGTAGTCAGACGGCATTCAGCTTAGAGCCAGGTGAACGTTTGGCGCAGTATGTGTTGGTTCCTGTGGTACAAGCTGAATTCGATCTGGTGAATGAATTCGAAGCGACTGAACGCGGTGCTGGCGGTTTTGGTCATACGGGTAAAAACTAAGTTTTAATAATGGCTTACATTCATTAACTGGATGTAAGCCATTTTTAGTTGATTAGATTAAATATTAAAAAAAATGAGTTGGTTGAAATATATTTAAAAAATAAAACCTTATTTTTCGGCCAAGTAGAATTATTTAAATCTAAAATTTATATAGTGATCAAATATCTAGGGTCTGTTGACATTTACTGTTCATAATTAACCCTATAAAGGTAGCCATAAAAATATACAGGCTAAAGCAACAGAACTTTGATAATTT
>NZ_JAMXXC010000037.1:0-16420 GCF_024129855.1 Acinetobacter lwoffii | reverse complement strand
AATTAGGTCGTCCTCATACCCAAGTTGTCACTTGAATTCTGTTCAAATGAGCAGAGTGTTATCTTTTAAATCTTTGTGCAACAAAGCCACTTTTGCTTCTTTAGTATTTAAAACCTTATCTTTGTTAGCAATATAATTATCGTTTAAGGTTGGGAAAAAAAAATTCTCCGAAAATTCAAAATCTTTACTAACAAAAACATGACTTAAAATATCTTGTTCTCTACCAAAGATTGACATGGCATAGCCCATATAAAATGCCATAGTCTTGCGACCACCTGCTATTGATGCGTGAATTCGACAGTTCTCATCTGCAGTGAACTTAGCAACAATACGAGTAATGGAGTCCGCAATACTTTGTTGATCCTCTTCTTCACGCCCATTAAAAATCTCCACACCATCATCATGTTGCATCAGCAAAATATGACTTAATTCAAATTTGAAGTCTGGAAGGTTATGATGCGCTTTTAAATCCTCAATCTGCCTTCTTTCAAATAACCACTCAATTGCTTTTGCTTTTGCATTTACTGATGTGATTAAGTAAACTTCATCAGGAAAAGGCTTACCTTGCATGTGAATTGCATAAAGTGTTTCAGTTAATACCTGAGGGCTTATCCCCATGATCGAAAGCAGTATCGTTTTCACTCCTTACCCCTCAAATAACTTCCAAGCAAAGTACAATTCTGCTTATTTATCACTAAAAAAACAACAATCTAGCACTAAAATAACATTGGACTGAATAGCCACTGATTTAATAAACAGCTTTTAGTTAAATAAAATTCATCCTTAATCTGATGAAAATTTTTAACCTTTTTACCCAAGTAAATTTCAACAACTAAAGATTACTACTGTAATCTTTAGTTAGGACACAATTTATAAAACTATCTCAATTCAAGTTGCTTTTTATGCCACTCCACACTTTCCTGGTAATCAAAATAAATAGCAGCTAGACGGGCTGTTCCTGATTTTAAAGTAAGCATCCGCTGAACCCAACTTTTCTTAACTGCTCAACATCCCGATAGTGAACCGTACCGTGTTTGTCGGAGAGTCAATATTCTGAGAGACTATCCATCGTATTGGGCTGCAATCACAGCAATTGCTCCTAAGATTGGCTGTACTCCTGAAACACTACGTGTTTGGCATCAAAAGCATTTAGATCAGCAAAATCCTATTAAAGTACAACAGATATCTGATCAAGAAAAAATGAAGCAAATGGAAGGTGAAATTAAAGAATTAAAACGTGCCAATGAGATTCTACGGAAAGCAGCTGCTTTTTTCGCCCAGGCGGAGCTCGACCGCCCACACAAATAATGGTGGATTTTATCCATAACAATAAGGCGTTATATGGTGTTGAGGCGATTTGCAGGATTTTACCGATCGCGGCTTCGACCTATTATCGAACTTTAGATCTCTTTGATAATCCATAACATCGAGCGAAACGAGATTTACATGACTTGCATCATGCTGAACAAATTAAACGAATTTGGAAAGAAAGTTCTGGTCGATATGGTGTGCGTAAGGTCTGGCAACAATTGAAACGTGAAGGTTATGTTATCGCACGTTGTACAGTTGCTCGATTGATGCATAAGGTAGGTATACAAGGTTTTTGGCGTGGTAAGAATAAACAAACCACCCGTAGCCGAGATGATCAAAAACGAGCAGATGACTTAGTAAAACGCAATTTTAATGCAGATCATCCTGACCCTTGCGAAGCAATGCTTCTCAGGTCGCTGACTTCACGTATATTCAAACCAAGTCAGGTTGGGTCTATACCGCATTTATTATTGATGTGTTTTCACGAGCAATTGTTGGGTGGAAAGTATCAACACGTATGAATACAGATATAGTGCTTGATGCATTAGAACAAGCTTTGCATGATCGAGGTATGCCAAAGCATGTAATTCATCATTCCGATAGAGGTGTGCAATATCTTTCCATTCGCTATACTAATCGTCTAGAAGCAGCAAATTTACGAGCGTCAGTCGGTACAACTGGTGATTCATACGATAATGCTTTGGCTGAAACAGTGAATGGCTTATACAAAACAGAGGTGATTGAATATTTAAAAGCAGATTGGCAAGGTTTAGCGGATGTACAACACCAATCTTTTTATTTTTCAATTGGACTTCGATCACTAAAGGCAATTGCTTAAAACGTTCAATAATTTCTAGCCGCTGTATTTGAGATAACTGATAAAACCATTCACCTCCATTACGTGCGTGAATCTCTTTTATTTTAGGATCATGAGCTGACTTGATACACATTTCTTCATGATTACCACGCACGGTATAAAACCAAGCTTCATCCAATAAGGAAATACAGACTAAATTTTCTGCGCCTCGATCTACAAGATCACCTGTACAAATAAGCACATCATTTTGAAAATCAAAATTAATATTTTGGAGTTCTTGCATCAAAAGGCTATAACAGCCATGCAAATCACCAACCACATATATATGATTCGTTTGATTTGTATTGATTGTCAAAATAGGAGAATAGCTCATTGTCTTAAATGATCCCCCCCTTAATTTCAATATGATTACCGACTTAACAGCTTTCCACTCATTAACACCCGATCAAAGCTATACACATGCGCAAAAGGACTTTCTACACAACGTCCAACTAATGGCAAATTATGATCAGGTTGACCAATTCTAAGTACAACCTCTGCTGAACAAATCGGACATATCCCTTTAAACCGAGTTATACGTGTTAATTGATTACGCTCTCTATCACGATACATCTCAATATCAGCATGATCCTCATTAAGTGAAATAAACGTCATAGGTGCCTTAATGACTCGATGCTCTGGTAAATTCCATAACGGAGTGAACCAATATTTGAATGATAGGTAAGAAAATCCAATTAAACAGGCTATAAACAACAAATCAAGTGTCGTGAAGTTTTGTCCTTCACGTACTAAAACCAATGAAAATGCACAAACATATAAAGCCCACGAAATAAAACCGCCTAAAAGAACGATCAGCATCATCAAACCTCTAAAGCTTTTATTTCTAATCTCTCCTTTTTTAAATATAAATCGGTAAAACCAAGACAATTTAATTTCAGAAGGATCAACCCGCTCATAAGAAATTTCATTCTCATCAAGCTTTTGATCTTCTTCATTTTGGGTCTGAGCGTATTCTGTAATATCCAACCAATAACGGCGCTCATTTCCTTTTCCTCCAATTGTATCGTTGGTTTTTACAACAGGAATATAACCAATCTCTTTGAATTTTTTAGTATGTTTTGTGATGACACGATCAAGGAATGCACTTAATTTTTTGTCACTCATCCACTTCCCTAGATCTTTTGAATCCATCGATGCAACAGATTGCTGACCATCAAGAATGAGTTTTAGTTGATACCTGGAATACGTTATTAGCTCTTCATTTTGAGTATTTAAAGCATCAATCGATGCGCTACAGATTACTTTTAAGCAATCGTATGCTCTGTTATCTGCTAAGTCCTTCTTTAAAATATCATCTAACACAACAAAAACTTTTAATTTTAATTCAGACACTTAAACCCCCATTTTACCCGTATTTCCCCTTTATACGGTGTTAGGACAATTAGATCACAAGCATAGTGAATGAGTAAATCAACTTCCTAAAGGATTTTAATCATGACGATGTATATTGCATTAAACGAAAATAATAAATTGGTTAATATTAAGCAGGTTGAACGTGGACTCGCATGCCAATGCACTTGCTTTGAATGTGGTGAAGCTGTGATCGCTCGTAAAGGGGAAATTAAAGAACATCATTTTGCACACGCAAGCAATAAAGAAAGCTGTACGATTAACCCTGAATCTGTACTCCATAAATATGCCAAAGAAGTTATTCTTGAATCTATGGGACTTATGCTTCCTGCCCTACCTGATTCAGATAGTGAAGCTGCATGGTGGACCTTCGAAAAATTATTACCTGAATTTTCTCTCGGTTTAATTCGCCCTGACCTTATTGGTTATTTTGATGGCGAACCTATTTTAATTGAGATCGCAGTCACTCATTTTATTGATGCTGAAAAACTAAAACGCATTGAGGCATTTAAATCAAAATGTATTGAAATCGATTTATCACCACTTCTTAACAGTGATATTGCAATTCCAAGTACAGAAGCCACACAGCAAATCCTCGAGAACCTGGACAATAGAAGATGGATTTACCCATTTCCTCAAAAACAATCCACTGGGCAACAAATAACACCTACTTCCTACAAAATCACAACCACTCTACCCGTAACGTCTGAACTACAGAACACCAGTCCGAATTGGCAGGACTATAAATTTAAAGTGAAAGGCATGCATCTTAATGTTCGCCATTTTGCGAGTGGTATGGTTTCAGTGAATAGCGCATATAACCCTGAAATCATTGCAATGCTCAAAGAATGGAAACGTGAAGGGATTGGCTCCTATAATCCTAAATATAAATCTTGGAACTATTGGCTACCATTTTCGGAACAGGTTTTACAAAGACTAAAAGAACTTAATGAATAAAACTACATTACCCATAAATAATTGCCTATTTCTGCCAAACGAAAAGTACCTAAACTGGGACTGATCTAGCTAAAAAGTAGATTTTAGTCCCAAATATGGGACTGACCTCACAAGATAAAAGACTAAATAATTTTGAAGTTTTTTGGATCATCTACATTGAAAGGTACTACACGTAGTTTTGCACTAGAGGGAAGCCTAAACTTAAAGTCATCCAATGGCTGCGTGAACTTGTCCTTCCGATATGGATAGACAAGTACAACATCACTGTCATGCTTGAGGTAATAGTGGCTATAAGCAAACATTTGCTGAATATCACTATCTTTCAAACCATAACGCCCAGCTCGATCACTTTGATCAATCAACTTCCACTTGGTATCCATCACAATCGGTTTTGCATTCAGACATTCAATGAAAATATCAGGCTTAAGCTTAAAAATACGACGTTCTTGATGCTGACAAATATGCTCCGTCGCATACTGTGTCTTCACAGTATATTCAGGTAAGTTACGGCGTAGATGATAAGCAACATAGTGCTCAAATAGCTTCTCCATTGGGAAGAGTAAACTCATGCCACGCCACTCCCCCTGAGTAGATACAGGCATATATTCACCTAAGATTAACTCCGTCCAAGGTTTAATCTCAGCATACAAAGCGAGTAAACGTCCTGACTGCCATTGTCTAAAATCCTGCTTAATCTTTTGGCATCGAGGGATCTCATTGGTCATGAGTCTCAGCTCTTGCGCCAATTTCCAATTACTTGCGTCTTTGCTCTTTTTACACACCACTTCTAAGGCTGTACGTATCAATCTATTTTCAGGTCGATTCACCTCATAAACATCATGCTCAATCGGAAAGATATGTTTCTTTGTAAGTGGCTGACGCATATATTTCACATGCTGTAATTGTCCACGTAAAAAATTTTGTTCCTCTTGCACACGGTTATAATCAAAACGTAAACCACGTTGTACCAAACGCTCAAACGAGGCAAGGAACTGCGTCATAATCCATTCATGCAAAGGTTGTTTAAAGCGGTTTAAATTGGCACTTCCTGCTTCTCTATATGGTAAATGTAGTGAAACACTCAGCATTTTCTGAAGCAGTTTACGTTCTTGCTGAATAATATCTTGATCATCAGTGCCATTAAGCTCCACATGTTTAGGGAGGATTTCAATCCGTGTACCACATGGGGTTTCTATCACTCCCACATATTGATCAAGCTTAAGCTTTCTTCGCCCTGCCAACTCAAATACTTTCGCACCGTGCTTTGAAAATGATGCTGAGAGCCCACATAGATGCTCAAATGCTTTCCCAGATATATAAGCATGGTCTAAAGTTGGATCAGGACAGCCTTCATAAGCAACGCTAATGAAGGCATATTCTCGGACGGTAAAATCAGGCATCACGATCCCCAATTAGTGCTTAATAATCTTAGTAAAGCTCTCTATTGAATTAAATACATCATCGACGACTTCCCATGTTTTCTGCTCCTCAAAATAGCTCTCCGATTCATGTGCTACATTTGGGAATAATACTGATTTATCTATACCATTAGATCGCAGCATGCCATTTGCATTGAGCACCATATTGATCTTAGACCAATCATCAAAGAAATACTCTTGAAGCTGAGGAATGATTTTTTGCTTAAATATTTGCGCTAAGTTAGTAAGAGATGGATCTTTCTGCAAAGTCATAAAGTTGGCATGCCCAATACAGTGATCTCGGTCTAATAACACCTCAATACGCTGATTGATGACTTCTAATAACTTTCTAATATCCAAACCCTTAACCTCAACGCCAGTTAGAAGCTCAGGCTTTGGTGGCATTTCGATAAAAGTAAAGCGACGGCGCAAGGCAATATCTAAACCTGTTAAAGATCGGTCAGACGAATTCATGGTACCAATAATGTAAACATTATCAGGTACAGAGAAGTCATCTTTAGAATATGGAAGTGTCACCGACAATGCTTCGTCTGCGCCTTGACGTTTTGAATCTTCAATTAGCGTAATCAATTCACCAAAGATACGGGAAATGTTACCTCGGTTAATTTCATCAATGATGAGTACATAAGGTTTTACTTTTTCAATAGACTTTGTATATTCAACTTCTGAACGTAATGAATTAGCGATAGCCCATTCATAACTTTTTTGATCAACAATAATGTCACTTTGTGTCTTCAAATAGTTACGAATATGCCTAATAGATAAAGTGATATTACTTCCTGTAGATGTAAGAGCGAATAACGTGCCTGCTGAATTACTTGATACTTTAATTTCCGCACCACGTTTAGTATGAAAAATCATTTCCTCTGTTTTAGCCTGAGTAATGAGTTGATCAATCGCACTATTGATGCTTGCTTCAATCGGTGCTGATACATTATTTTGCTTAGCATCAATTTCTATTTGGGCATCTTCACAAATCTCTTTAAATACGCCTGCTTTTACATCATAGCTTAACTGCCCATTATCATCCGTTTCAGCACGAATCCCTTCCACAAAATCTTCATAACTAAAACTTTGATGGAAAGTGACAAACTTAATTTGACCTTGTTCTTTGTACTGATCAAAACGTAATTTTAGCGCCGTGCGATCTTCTTGTTCTAAAATTTCGAGAGGTTTGTTTTCAATAATGGATAAGGCATGGTTAATCGTATGGTAAGTTTTACCTGTACCCGCTGCACCAAATAAAATACGGTTTAGGGGCTGTTTTATCTGTTCTGATGGATTCATGTTAGTCTCTATTATATCAATATTGTTATAGTTTTCCGGCCAATAACCCACAAAAGGATCTCGATCAGTTTCCATTTTGTTCAAGGACATGCTTTTGAGTTCTTCTAATTTGGAGGCCGTTAATCGAATTGTTCCTAACTCATCTATTGAAAACTCTGATTCATTTTCATTTGGAATATAGAATGTGCCATCTTGATCGAAACCAACAGCAGCCACATAGCTCACTGTACTATTTCGCCCATTGAATTTATTGTTTGTGCCGAATCTAACCGGAGGCCGCTCTGAAGGTGCAACCCACCAATCCATAGGTGTTTCATGGATATATCTTGCCAACTCTAGAAAAAGCTTTCGATGCTCAGTATTTTGTTCAATGTGATTAAAATTCGGAACATTTTTAAACTGCTTTAGAATAAATTCATCCGTTAGCTTTTCTTTTCTACTCTCTGATCGTTTTTTATAGAGGTTTTCAAGTTCAGTTAAATCCTGAGTATGGCCTGAAAAGATACAGTCTTGGACATCTTTTCTTTTTATACGGGTGATTGTTTGACGATAAGTATAAAAGTAAATTATTTTTTCAGGTTCAAATTGTTGCTCCCATTCGACTTCTAAGGTGCGTCCATCATTTAAGTTTTTCTTTACGGTACCAATGGCTTTGACTTTCATGCAGCTTACAAGACAACCGTAATTATTAAACGGCATATTATATTTTTGGCCATAAATTGCTTTTATTGCAATTCGATCCCCTGCTTGAATAGCATTTACGCGATCCAGATATTTATCTGTATAGCCATTCTGCCAAATGCCTTTTTCAATAAACTCAGGTGTTTTATCTTCACCATCCCAATCAGCACCAGCAACCCAAAAATTCATCATTTCCCCCAAACTCAAAATCTATTTCTTTACGCTTTAATAAATGATTTCACTCGGTTTTAAATTCCGCCCAGTCTTAGCAAGGCTACCCAAGCTTTACTTTCTTTTAATCAAGAATGCTCTCTCATTTTTTGTATATACGACATAAATACACTTACAACTTCCCTATATTTCAATTTCACACCATCCACATCTACTCAAACTGACAAATAAGTATCTGCATTAAATTATCCGCTATTTTAGCGGTATTAATCATTAAAATTATTCTCTACATATACATAAAAATCATTTCCCACACGATCATATTTAAAGGTCATGGTGTTACGACTCATCCATGGCTTTGTTGCATAAATATGTAAGCATCTGATTTAAATAAATTTAATTTTGGATCAAAAAATAATCAAAACTTTTAAAATCATATAGTTATGAAATCTTTGTGCAACAAAGCCGACCAAAGGTAAAGTTGAACGCTTTAATGAATACCTCAAATCGAGACTATATTAATGGCTCAACTAACACCATCTGACGCTGCTATCGGATTCCCTAACCGCTCTGAGGATCAACTACAGCCTAAAAAACTGGCAAGCACTCTGGCCGCTATCTGGTTGATGGTAACTTACCAATCAACATAAGAAGCATTGCTTCATAAGGGATCTAAAATCAGATGTGTTCCAGGGCCTTGGGACGTAATAACTAGTTATTTGCTGGCTCGATGAGCAGTTGTCAGCGAGCAGCTAATATCATACACCTGATTCAGTCAGCAAAGCTGAATGGACTGGATCCGCATGCCCAATTAAGTGATGTGCCGAAAAGGTTGCCGATACATAAAGTGACCCAGATTGAAGTATTACTTCCACACCGATGGAAACCCAACTCAAATTAAAAAAAGCTATGGGGTTTAGCGAATGCTTACAGAATAATGTTGATTTAAGCTGCTTACCATTTGCTTACCAGAATCTAAAAACAAAAAAACCACTTAGGATTAGTACACCTAAGTGGTTGTTTTATATGGTGGGCCCAGACAGACTTGAACTGTCGACCAACGGATTATGAGTCCGCTGCTCTAACCAACTGAGCTATAGGCCCTATATGCTGAAAACTTTATTTATCAATAAGTTCAGGCGTCATGAATACTAGCTAAGATTTTTTGGAAAGACAAGTGCTTTTATAACTGCTTGAACATTTAGGCAGCAATCATGGGCGACTTGTCTTAGTCAAAATTCAGTTACTTAAGACTTCAGTATAGGAGGCATATAGAAAAATGAGATACATGCTGCATCATTTAAGATAAATGAGCCTTTATCTTGAATTTAATCCGGTCTACTAAGCGTAAAACTGATAGATTTAAGGTCTTAGTATATCTATAAGGTATCAAAATTCTTTATTGCTCAGGCAGCAATGTTAAAGGAATAGCCTAGAACTAAAGAAGATAGAATGACTAGAATTCAGACTTCATTTCTTCGTCTTTATGTAAATCCTGCTTAATTTCGATCAAAGACCATACAATTATAAGCGCAAAAATCAATAGGGAGACTACGAAGGCTGTCATGTACGTCATACTTTTCAATCTCAGAGTAGAAAGAATAAGAAAATAGAAAAGACCTGTATCAGTCTTCTTCTTCGACAAAAGTCTAATAACTAAAGTGTGCTCTGGATAGTCATTTTTTCATCATTTTAAGACTTTTTTTGTATCTACTGATATTTTTAAGATATTAATATTATTTTATTTATATATATTAACTCTTAATTTTGCAGCTTAAAAAGATGAATAAATCATAGATTTTTACATTATTCGCTGATTTTATTGGAAAGCCTATTGACTGTATGGGCGAACAAGATGAAATTATGCAGTTCTCTACATACAGCTTTTACTTCTCCGTACTTATGCTAAACAAATTCCTTGGCGAATCTGCATTTAAACTTGCAGGTTGGCAATATCATGTCGAACCAGATGTGCTTGAAGACAAACAGGTCATTATTGGATTCGAACATACCTCAATGATGGATGCGGTACTGTCAATTGCCCTGTTCCAGATCTATGATCTCAAGGTACATACCTTAATCAAAAAAGAATTATTTAAAGGACCTTTCAAACCGCTATTAAACGCTGTGGGTGGTATTCCGGTTGACCGCAAGGCCAGTAAAGATATCGTGACCCAGATGGTGGAACATTTTCAGAACAATGAAAAGTTCAATCTGGTCATTGCTCCCGAAGCGACACGAGCCAAACAGGGTGAAGCACGCAAACCGATCCGTACCGGTTTCTGGCATATTGCCAAGGCTGCCAATGTACCGATCGTGTTGTTATACGCCAATTCCAGAACCAAGCAAGGTGGCATTCTTGGCAAGATCTATCCGACAGACCTTGTGCATGACCTGGCTTTGATCAAACAACTGTATAAAGATAAGGTTGGTCTGGATATCGTTATTCCAGAATAAGCTTTTTAAAAGAAAAGCACGGACATAATCAGCGATTTCGCTTTTTATGTCCAAGTCATCTGTCTATATCAATGTATAAATAGAATTATAAATCTCCCTATCCTCTTTCTATTTTTCCTCGATATTGCACTTTTTTTGTTTTTATCCTGAAATCTCAAATCCAGGCACTTTTTTTTAAAAAAACGCTTATGGTAGAATTTCGGCATTCTGATAGGCATACAGCCAATCTACAAGGAGCATAGTTCGCATGGCGGGTCATTCCAAGTGGGCCAATATTAAGCATCGCAAAGCAAAACAAGATGCGAGTCGTGGTAAAGTTTTTACCAAATACATTCGTGAATTAACCACTGCTGCAAAGCTTGGTGGTCCAGATACTGCAAGCAACCCTCGTCTACGTGCTGTGGTTGAAAAAGCATTATCAGTGAATATGACACGTGACGTGATCAACCGTGCCATTCAACGTGGTGCTGGTGGCGAAGATAACGACGACCTGAAAGAAGTGACCTACGAAGGTTATGGTGTA
Source organism: Acinetobacter lwoffii (assembly GCF_024129855.1). Classification (GTDB taxonomy): domain Bacteria; phylum Pseudomonadota; class Gammaproteobacteria; order Pseudomonadales; family Moraxellaceae; genus Acinetobacter; species Acinetobacter lwoffii_L. The sequence continues at coordinate 5,367 of NZ_JAMXXC010000037.1, read as the reverse complement.
GGTGGTGTTGCGGTTATTGTTGAAACCATGACTGACAACTTGAACCGTACTGTGCCTGACGTACGTCATTGCTTCTCTAAAACTGATGGTAACTTAGGCACCAATGGTTCGGTGGCATTCCTGTTCACGAAACGTGGTGAGATCACTTTTGAAGATGTGTCTTTGGAAGATCAAATCATGGAAGTGGCATTAGAAGCAGGTGCTGAAGACATCGAAGTCACTGAAGATGATATCTTGGTCATTACCACACCTGAAGCCTTCGGTGAAGTTCAAGATGCTTTAACTGCTGCAGGTTTAAAATCTGACAATGCTGAAGTAGTGATGAGTCCTTCAACCAAAGCAGAAATCACAGACATCGATCAAGCGAAAAAAATCATGAAAATGATTGATATGCTTGAAGATCTGGATGATGTACAAAACGTTTATACCAACGTTGAATTCTCAGACGCAGTTTTAGCAGAACTTGATGCTTAAATATGTCTGATTCAAAAAACGCACCTTAGGGTGCGTTTTTTTTATGGCTGTCCACCACCCTAGCTTTGATTAAACTTTATTGAGTAATCCGCTACAGTTAAAGACATTATATTCTTTAATCACAAAACTGGAATGCAGTGCCACCACATGCTCAATTTTTCCAATCCGCTTAAGCAGGATTTCACTATAATTTTCCATATCTCTTGCCACCACTTCGACAATAAAATCCGCAGACTGACCGGTGACCAAAAAGGCATTAATCACTTCGGGAATACTTTCCAGTTCTTCCAGGAATTTAGCAAAAGTATCGCTATCATGTTTGCTTAAGGATACCTGTAACAGCACATGCAGGCTGAAACCTAATTTCTGGTAATTGATTTCACGTTTTAAGCCACTGATAATATTATGATCGATTAAGTGTTTGATCCTGCGATGCACCGAACTGACAGATAAATTCACCCGCTCGGACAGTTCATTCAGATTGACATCTTCATGGGTCAATATTTCTAGAATATGTTTATCGAAACGATCCAGTTCCATTTTTATACTCTTATATCAATAATCAATAGATGCAGAAAATTTTGCGCCATCTCTGTTATACAATATTTATTTATTTTTCACAAAATTTTCATATTCTGAAATTTTTTTCCAAATGGGATTTCATTTTATAAATACGGTTTTCAGGAGGGTTTAAATGACCGTTAATCGCATTAATTAAAAATATGACCAATGGTATTTTACGTTAAATCTTTATTTTTAAATTATTTAAATTGGGTAAACACGGCAACAGATAGGCTATTCCTGTCAGCCCCTACACGACTTAACCGTCCATCTTTTACAAGTGTATAGAAATAGATTAAAACAAAGGCGCTTTAAAAACAAAAATAGCGCATTTCAAAAATATTACACAAGGAACGGTCATGGCTTCTAAACTTTTAAGCTTGATAAAAACAAAAGTGAGTCCTGTTTTAACCGTCGAAACCCAAACGAAGAGCTTATTGGGCGGCTTATTCGGTGGAACGACATCAGGTACCCTCACCAATCTTATTGGCAATCTCACCGGATCCAATACTCAACCTTCAGTCAGCTCATTATTAAATAATCTCCTTTCTGGAAGCAGCCTGAGTACGACAAATCTCAGCAATTTATTAACTCAATTTTCTGGTTCGAATGCCTCAAGTTTAAATATTCAAAGCCTGATCAGTAGCTTAACCCAATCCAATGGCGGTAGCTTTAATATTACCCAGGTCACCAACTTATTAAAGAGCTTAATGGGGAGCAATAGCAGCAGCCTAGATCTTGAGGCTATTTCTAAACTGGTGGGCGGCTTATTGGGCGGCAGTACGGGCAATATTGATATTGGTAAAATTTCTCAACTGGTCGGTGGCCTGATCGGCGGTTCAAGTAATATTGATATCGGTGCCATCGCAGGTCTGGTCGGCAACCTAATTGGCGGTAATGGTGATATCGATATTGCGCAAATTGCTCAACTGGTTGGTGGCTTAATCGGTGGTTCAAGCAATATTGATATCGGTGCGATCGCAGGTCTGGTCGGCAACCTGATCGGCGGTAATGGCGATATCGATATCGCACAAATCGCTCAGCTCGTTGGTGGTCTGATTGGTGGGTCTGGCGGTTTAGGTGACGTAGACATTGGTGCCATCGCAGGTCTGGTCAGCAACCTGATTGGTGGTAATGGCGAGATTGATATCGCACAAATTGCTGAATTGGTCGGTGGTCTGATCGGTGGTTCTGGCGGTTTAGGTGATATAGATATTGGAGCAATTGCAGGTCTGGTGGGTGGCTTAATCGGTGGCAATGGCGAGATTGATATTGCGCAAATCGCTCAACTGGTTAGTGGCCTGATCGGCGGTTCTGGCGGATTGGGCGGTGTAGATATCGGTGCCATCGCAGGTTTGGTCAGCAACCTCATCGGCGGCAATGGCGAGATGGATATCGCACAAATTGCTGAATTGGTCGGTAGTCTGATCGGTGGTTCTGGCGGTTTAGGTGATATAGATATTGGAGCAATTGCAGGCTTGGTGGGTGGCTTAATCGGTGGCAATGCAGGCGGTGATTTTGATCTTGGTGCTATTACCGATTTAATTAGCGGCTTTGTAGGCGGAAATGCAACAGGTGGTTTTGATGTCGGTGGCTTCACTGACTTACTGAGCGGTCTGATTGCGAATGGTTCAAATGGCATAGATTTAGGTGGATTATTAGGCAATCTCAATCTCGGTAGCGATCTGGATCTGGGTGGTATGATCGAAGGTATTTCCTCTGCTTCAAACGGCTTTGACTTAGGCAGTATTGCCGAAGGTGTTGGTCAGTTGGTTGGTAGTGGCTCTTCGATTGAATTGCCTGACCTCGGTGATCTTGTCCAAGGTGTGGGTACGACTGATTCCAATATTGATCTGTCTGCTATCCTGCCGGGCATTAAAGATACAATTCAGAATATCGGCAGTGGCGGTTCTTCATCCGGATTTGATTTTGGTTCACTCCTCAATAATTTTACTAAAAATATTGATATCGACCAGACTAATCCTTGGGGTTAATCATAATCTCATTAAAAAACGCGCTTCATGCGCGTTTTTTTAATTCTTGAATTAGCATTTAAACTTATACACCACGCCAGTCTACCCGTGCATTGCGTTCGGTTCGGTAAATACGGCAAATATATTCACCCAGTGGTAGCTCATTCAAATACTGCTGATAGTCGCGATATTCTTCGGACAAGGTTTCAAAATTTTCTTTTTCCCACGGCGTACCTGGAATCGCCAGAAGCGGTGCCAACATGGAACAGACTGCAATATCCGCCAGACCTAAACGATTTCCGACAAAATAATGCCCACCTTGGCTGACCAGCATCTGATTGAGCTGCTGTACAGCAACATCAATATGTTGTTTAGATTCCGCCACGGTTTCCTCATTCAATGCATAACCCTTGGCGACCATCGCTTTCAATAAAGGTTTAGAAAATTTTTCAAACTGGCGCAGATAGCCCTGCTCACCAATTAAAATATCCAGAGATTCATGATCAGAAGTCAGTGCTTGGGAGAGCATCCAGCGACGGACATGACGACCCAATTCCAAAGTAATTTCATTAATTTCTAAAGCTTTATTTCGAAAATATCCTTCCGCGTGCAGTAAACGATGTTCTGGATAAGTATCATCCAGATACAGAGCAATCTGGGTGGAATCTGCGATCCAGCGATCCTGATCACGCAAAATAGGCAGACGATTCTGACCTGTTTTCAGGCGGGCAAAAGCGCGGTGTACCCCGGGTATCAGATTGTGAGCAACATAGTACAGCTCTTTATGGTCCAGCATCCAACGTGCTTTTTCGCAAAAGTGAGATAAAGGAAACTGGTATAAAGTTCGCATGTATGCTCCATGTTTATCGTTATTGGATCAGGGCGTGTAGGCCGCCGTTTTATTCAGATACTTTAGTCACTCACTTTTAGAAAAACAATGTGATTTTTATTCAAAAGTAAAATACTGGCTGATTATTCCTCTATGGTTGGTGGACTCACGATACATCCCGGAAAGCTCAGCGAGTCATTTTAGGTCGTCAGAAGCATTTGATTGCAATAAACCACAAGCGCATGACCTGACTTTAGCTGTGCTTTCATGTAAAATCGGGAGCAATTTTTATATAACGCTTTTGTGAGTTATTTCATGGGTTTTAATTGCGGTATTGTCGGCTTGCCGAACGTTGGTAAATCTACACTTTTCAATGCCTTAACCAAAGCTGCTATTGCTGCAGAAAACTTCCCTTTCTGTACGATCGAACCAAACACCGGGATTGTACCTGTTCCTGATCCACGTTTAGACAAATTGACTGCAATTGTTAAACCGCAACGTGTTATTCCGACTTCTATGGAATTTGTAGACATCGCAGGTCTGGTAGCGGGTGCTTCTAAGGGCGAAGGCTTGGGTAACCAGTTTCTGGCCAACATTCGTGAAACTGATGCAATTGCTCACGTTGTGCGTTGTTTTGAAGATGAAAACGTCATTCATGTGAATGGTCGTATTGATCCACTAGATGACATCGCTACGATTAATACCGAACTTGCGCTTGCAGACTTGGACGCTGTAGCCAAAGCGATTACGCGTTTGACAAAATCTGCCAAGGGTGGCGACAAAGAAGCGCTTGCCACTAAAGCTGTTCTGGAAAAAATCCAACCTTTACTGGATGAAGGCAAACCAGCTCGCGCAGCGGACCTAGATGATGACGAACGCAAGCTGGTACGTGGCTTTGGTTTAATGACCCTTAAACCAACCATGTATATTGCCAACGTTGCTGAAGACGGTTTTGAAAATAACCCCCATTTAGATGCAGTGAGAAAATTGGCCGCTGAAGAAAATGCGATTGTGGTTCCACTTTGCAACCAGATTGAAGCTGAAATTTCATTGCTTGAAGATGAAGACCGTGCTGAATTCCTTGAAGCAATGGGCATGGAAGAGCCGGGTTTAAATGTGGTCATTCGTGCAGGTTATTCATTACTTGGCCTACAAACTTATTTCACTGCGGGCGTGCAAGAAGTTCGTGCCTGGACCGTGAAAGTTGGCGCAACTGCACCACAGGCGGCAGGCGTGATTCATACCGACTTTGAAAAAGGCTTTATCCGTGCAGAATGTATCGCTTATGATGATTTTGTGCAGTACAACGGCGAAGCCGGTGCGAAAGAAGCAGGTAAATGGCGTCTAGAAGGTAAAACTTATATCGTTCAGGATGGCGATGTTTTACACTTCCGTTTTAACGTTTAAGTCGTTGCTGTTTGAAAAAGCCCCCTTCTTGGGTAATGCCAGTCAGTTAAGAAATTGACTGGCATTTTCTTGGATATTTTTGTGCTTTAATTTTCACTACTCGCGGACATTGCCTTTGCCTTT
>NZ_JAMXXC010000036.1:0-17222 GCF_024129855.1 Acinetobacter lwoffii | reverse complement strand
AATTATCAAAGTTCTGTTGCTTTAGCCTGTATATTTTTATGGCTACCTTTATAGGGTTAATTATGAACAGTAAATGTCAACAGACCCTAATCCAGCCCATTCGAATTAAAGGCGAAAATAACCAATAATGAATACCCAAAATAAAGTTTATGATTTGATTCTCATATTTCCACCACAGCGGCAAGCCAGCTAAATTTACTATTATTGCCATCAGGAATGCGCCCAGCATATCAATTGGAAAATGCACACCGACATAAACACGCGACCACGCTACCAGCCAAGCTGTCCAGATTAGAATTCGTCCCAAGTCTCGCTGCGGTGAAAAATAATAGGCGAAGGCAATCCCGCTAAAAATACTCATATGGTTGCTGGGAAAAGAACCAGTCGGTGCATGTTCAATCAGAGTGCGACCAACATCTATCACAAACGGGCGTGGGGTATTAAGGATCGCAGACAATACTTCACTCATCAATAAGGTAATAGCTGTAAAGATGAAGGCTTTTATAATCCCTGTTTTTACTTCGTAACTACCACGGAACCAGGCAATAGCAAAAATCAGCAAAAAAAGATACACCAGATCATGCGCAATCAGGGAGGCATAGTTGATCATCCAGATTGAGGTTTGGTCGGGTACATTTAAGATATGAAACAGGTAAAGATTCAGTTGGTCAAGGGACATGAGCAGAGAGGACTGGAACAAATGTCCGTTACTCTAAACCGGTCAAACCTCAATTCCTACCTGAGTTTGTATGAATTTGTAGCCTCGCTTTTTAAAGAATATTCACATGATAAAAAACCACTCAAAAGAGTGGTTCTTAAAAGTGCGAATAATATAATGAAGTCTTATTTAAACTGAATCGCCCCATTCGCGCTGACCGTCATTTGCGATTCACCCGCCGCAACTTCCTGCTCAGGAACCGCCATATCAGCCGATGCAGATTTCATCATGGCCATACGCGGTACTGGCTGTGGTGAATAATTGTTAGTATTCAGGTTTAAGTTCACCAGTTGATAACTCGGTTTGTTCCAGGTCTGGGTGAGTGCCTGTGCGCGTTGCTGGAAGTTTTTGGTAGCTTCAATCATCAGCTCGCTTTCAACTTTTTTACGCTTTTCGTCTGATACTTTAAAGTTAATCGACTGGGTCTGGAAGTGCTGTTGTAATTCGGCAATCAGTTGAGATGTCGCTTTAAAATCTTTCGATTCCAGACGAATTTGGGCACGACCACGCCATTCTTTCAATTTACGGTTGTCATTGTCATAAATAGGATAAGTGCTTTGTGCACCTGTCTCGATTTTCACAGTAGGATATTTGCGTGCTGTGGCGATCGCCTGATTCATCAGCTGGTTAATTTGAGTGGCCAGTTCAGCCGGCTGTTTGTTGGATTTTTCAATATAAAGCACAGCATACATTTCATCATTTGAGATTTCACGGCTAGCCTCTGCTGAAAGATTAACAACATTATAATTCAGAGATTCAGCAGGAGCTGCAAATGCGCCTGTGGCGAGGGTGCTGGCAAGGATCAAACTGGTAAGTGCTAAGAGACGCATGAAATTGTCCTGTTTTTCTTAAAATTGGCCATCTAAGCCGTTGTTAAAATATTAAATCTCAATTGTGATCTTTTTACGAAATATTTGTCGTAAGAGTGTTAAATTTTCTTTAATTTTATCTCATTATTTAATTTATATTTATTTTTAATAATTAAATACTTAATGAATAATTTTGAGACTGATTACCTGAATGTCGCCTGCGCTACAAAAAACCATAAAAGAACACGCTTTTCTTTCTGCTGTCACACTGTAAGATGATGATTTAGGGGATGGATTAGCATGATGTTTTTTTTCGATAAAGATTAGGACAAAATGTGACTGAAAGTTGTTTATTTTCCTGAAAAATTCGGTATCATCCGCCTCCTAGTTATTCGAATACAAAACTGCTAGCTAGAACCTTTTATAAAGCGCCGAGTCAAAGGACCAAACGTCACCAGACTTATTTCTTTCACCCATATCAGAGATGGTAATTCGATATGAGCGTTACTTCTGTAAACCCTGCCACCAATTCCACAAACGAATACTACTTGACTCGCCAAAGTCAGATGGAATCGAATGTGCGTAGTTATCCACGTAAATTACCGTTAGCGATAGCGAAAGCACAAGGTTGCTGGGTTACCGATGTTGAAGGTACTGAGTACCTTGATTGTTTAGCTGGGGCAGGGACGTTGGCTTTAGGCCATAATCATCCTGCAGTCATTCAAAGTATCCAGGATACGATTGCAAGTGGTTTACCATTGCATACCCTGGATCTTACTACTCCTTTAAAAGATGCTTTTACTGAAGCACTTCTTTCTTATCTTCCAGGTGGCCAGGAAGAATACTGCTTGCAGTTCTGTGGTCCATCTGGTGCAGATGCAACTGAAGCCGCGATTAAACTGGCGAAAACCTTTACCGGTCGTAGCTCAGTGATCAGCTTCTCTGGCGGTTATCACGGTATGACTCACGGTGCATTGGCAATGACAGGTAACCTGTCTGCGAAAAATGCAGTGAACGGCTTGATGCCGGGTGTACAGTTCATGCCATACCCGCATGAATACCGTTGCCCATTGGGTCTTGGTGGTGAAGCCGGTGTTGATGCCCTGACTTACTACTTTGAAAACTTCATTGAAGATGTAGAAAGTGGTGTGACCAAACCTGCAGCTGTAATTCTTGAAGCGATTCAAGGTGAAGGCGGTGTGGTAACGGCGCCAGTAAAATGGTTGCAAAAAATCCGGGAAGTGACTGAAAAACACAACATCGTATTGATTCTTGATGAAGTTCAGGCTGGTTTTGCACGTTCAGGCAAAATGTTTGCATTCGAACACGCAGGGATTGAACCTGATGTTGTAGTGATGTCTAAAGCCGTAGGTGGTAGCTTGCCGCTTGCCGTACTGGGTATTAAACGTAAGTTTGATGCTTGGCAACCTGCTGGTCATACCGGTACTTTCCGTGGTAACCAATTGGCGATGGGTACAGGTCTTGCAACGATCAATACCATTAAAGAACAGAACCTGGCGCAAAATGCACAAGAGCGTGGTGATTTCCTGCAAGCTGAATTGAAAAAACTGGCTGCTGAATTCCCATGTATCGGTAACGTGCGTGGCCGTGGTCTGATGATCGGCGTTGAAATCGTAGACGAGCGCAAAGATGCGGATCATATGGGTTCTTTGCCTGCTGATGGTCAATTGGCTGCAGCGATCCAAACCGCTTGTTTCAACAATAAATTATTGCTTGAGAAAGGTGGTCGTAACGGTACAGTGATTCGTTTACTTTGTCCGTTGATTATTACTCAAGACGAATGTGTTGAAGTGATTGCTCGTTTCAAAAAATCGGTTGCTGAAGCACTAGTTGCAGTTCGAGGCGCATAATTCATGGTAGATTTCGCAGAACATCGTAAAGCGTTACTCTGCAATGATGCTGCATCCATTGCTGACTATCAGGCTGGCATGGACCAAGCGACCAAAGCGGTTGCGGCATGGTTGCAAAACGACAAAATGTACACGGGCGGCAGTATTAAAGAGCTGCGCAGTGCAATTGCATTTCATCCTTCAAAAGAAGGTTTGGGTGTAGAAAAATCTCTTGAGCGTATGGTTGAGCTATTCCTTAACAAGAGCTTAAAAGTGCATCATCCGCATTCACTTGCGCATCTTCACTGTCCAACGATGGTGACTAGCCAGATCGCGGAAGTGCTGATTAATGCAACCAACCAGTCAATGGACTCATGGGATCAAAGCCCGGCCGGTTCGTTGATGGAAGTTCAGCTGATTGACTGGTTACGTCAAAAAGTCGGCTATGGTGCGGGTCAGGCCGGTGTGTTCACTTCTGGTGGTACGCAGTCTAACTTGATGGGCGTATTGCTTGCGCGTGATGCTTGCATCGCGAAAAACTGGAAAGACGAAAATGGTAATCCGTGGTCGGTTCAGCGCGATGGTATTCCTGCGGATGCGATGCGTAATGTCAAAGTCATCTGTTCTGAAAATGCACATTTCTCTGTGCAAAAGAACATGGCGATGATGGGCATGGGCTTCCAGTCAGTGGTCACTGTTCCTGTGAATGAAAATGCACAGATGGACGTAGATGCACTGGAAAAAACCATGGCGCATCTTCAGTCTGAAGGCAAGATCGTGGCATGTGTGGTGGCAACAGCGGGTACAACGGATGCTGGTGCGATTGATCCATTGAAAGCAATTCGTGAAATCACCAATAAATATGGCGCGTGGATGCACATCGATGCGGCATGGGGTGGTGCACTGATTCTATCCAATGACTATCGTTCTATGCTGGACGGGATTGAGCTGTCGGATTCGATCACGCTTGATTTCCATAAGCATTATTTCCAAACCATTTCTTGTGGCGCGTTCCTGCTGAAAGATGAAGCGAATTACCGTTTCATGCATTATGAAGCAGAGTATCTGAACTCCGCTTATGATGAAGAGCATGGCGTTCCTAACCTGGTATCGAAGTCACTACAAACGACGCGTCGTTTTGATGCATTGAAATTGTGGATGACAGTTGAAGCACTGGGCGAAGAGCTTTATGGTTCGATGATCGATCATGGCGTGAAATTAACCCGTGATGTGGCAGACTACATTAAAGCGACTGATGGTCTGGAGCTTCTGCTTGAGCCTCAATTCGCGTCTGTCTTGTTCCGTGTGGTTCCAGCGGGCTATCCGGTTGAATTACTCGATACGCTCAATCAAAACGTAGCAGACGAACTGTTTGCGCGTGGTGAAGCGAACATTGGTGTGACGAAAGTCGGTCAGGTTCAGTCTCTGAAAATGACTACTTTAAGCCCGGTTGCAACGCTTGATAACGTGAAGAACTTGCTGGCATTAGTGCTTGCAGAAGCGGATCGTATCAAAGATTCAATCGCTGACGGTACTTATACGCCACCCATTGCATAAGTGATGGTGGTGTGAAAAAAAGGAGATCGAAATGATCTCCTTTTTTGTGCGCTTAAAAATAAAAAAAGGTCCTTTCCCAGATCGAAATTCCTCACAAAAACACGGAAGGTCTGAATCCCGTTTGGCCTGTTATTTATTTGTCATAGGCTTATGTAAAACTGGGGAGCAGGATTTATCCTGAGTTCAGGTTTATAAAAATTGTTACATGTCATTGGTCTAAAATTTTTTATTGAAGTGAATGACATAAAGAACTTAATCATTGAAATCCATAAAAATTTAATCAAGAAAAAGCCGCTAGATTAAAAATCACTAAATCGTAATAAAGCTGTAACTTATCTGTCATATTCTAAAATCAAAATGCAGGTATCGAAAGAAGTACAAAACTGAATAAAAAGTGGTGTACTCCAAATTTGCATAAATGAGAGAGATACTAGAATGCGCTTTACAAATATAGCTTTAGCATTAGCAGTAACCGGGGCAACTGCTGTAACGACTGCACACGCAGCACGTGACACCATTCAAATTGCAGGTTCTTCAACTGTACTTCCATATGCTAGTATCGTGGCAGAAGAATTCGGTAATACTTTTCCACAGTTTAAAACACCAGTTGTCGGTTCTGGCGGTTCTTCAGGTGGTTTAAAGCAGTTCTGTAATGGCGTGGGTGATAACACGATTGATATCGCAAACTCTTCTCGTCAAATCAAGAGTACAGAGCTGGCAGAATGTAAAAAGAATGGCGTTAACCAAGTCCTAGAAATCAAAATTGGTTATGACGGTATTGTGTTTGCATCGAATGCAAACAAAGCGGCTTATAAACTGCGTCCACAACATGTCTTCGCTGCACTTGCTGCACAACTTCCATCAAATGGAAAAATGGTCGCTAACCCGTACACGCGTTGGAACCAAATTGACAAAGCACTTCCGAATGAACCTATCACCCTGGTAATTCCTGCGTCGAATCATGGTACGCGCGAAGTCTTCCAGGAGAAAATGGTGGATGCAGGTTGTGAAACGTATGCTGCAATTAAGTCTCTAGACAAAGATGCTAAGAAAAAAGCTTGTACAACATTCCGTAAAGATGGCCGTGTGGTTGAGATTGCCGGTGACTATACCGAAACATTGGCACGTTTAAAAACTTCTCCAAGTGCGGTAGGTGTGTTTGGCCTAGGTTTCTATGACCAGAACCGTGACCGTCTACGTGTTGCTACGGTGAACAATGTAGCGCCTTCTGAAAAGACCATCTTGAATGGTGCTTATCCGGTATCACGCCCATTGTTCTTCTACGTAAAAGGCGAGCACTTGAAATCGATCAAAGGCTTACCGCAGTTCACAGAATACTTCCTGAACAAGAAAGTATCTGGCAAAGGCTCTAAGCTGGAAAAAGCAGGTCTGATTTCAATGTCTGATAAAGAACGTGCGGCAGTCCTGGCAAATTTCAAGGCTGGTAAAGCGGTTGTAGTGAAGTAATAAATGATTTTGAAAACGCTGGTGGTAGGGTCAACCTACCATCGGCTTTTTGCGATAAACAAGTTTTTTCAAACCATGAAAATTGGAAAAACAGTGGAGAATACATGAATCTGCTACTTATAGGTGTGTTATTGGCCATCATGGCCATAGCCTATCAAATCGGATTAAGTAAAAGCCGTAGCTTAGCAGGTAAGGGAAGCAATTCTGCAAACTTACACTCGCGTCCCGGATATTATGGTGCCCTGGTTGCACTATGGTGTGGTATCCCTGCGTTTTTAATTTTGATTGTTTGGAATATGGTGGAACCCACTTTTCTGGAACAGGTGGTACTCAACCATTTGCCAGAAAATGTTTCGGCTAGTCTGGATCCGGCAAGTTTGAGCGTTGTGATTGATCGCGTTCAGGCACTTGCCTCAGGTTTCGGGGTTAGTGATACACCGGCAGCCTATGAAGTTGCAGCCGCGGAGCAGTTGGCTAAATTCTCGACCATTGGTACCTTTGCCAAATTGGCAGTCGTGATTTCGGCTGCACTGGCCGGTCTGGTCTGGGCCAAGAAACATATTAGCCAGGGATTCCGTGCGCGTAACCAAGTCGAAAAAATGATTAATATCGGCCTGGCATTGTGTTCTGGTGTGGCGATTCTGACCACCCTCGGGATTGTGATGTCGATGTTTGGCGAGGCGATGCGCTTCTTCAGCTTCGTCAGCCCACTGGATTTCTTCTTTGGTACCCAATGGAACCCGGGGTTTAGCACCTCTGGCAGTGCTGAAGGCAGTTATGGTTTATTGCCACTGTTATGGGGCACGCTCATGGTCAGCGGGATCGCACTCTTAGTTGCAGTTCCGGTTGGCCTGATGATTGCGATCTATCTGGCAGAATACGCTTCACCGCGGTTCCGCTCTTGGGCAAAACCCACGATTGAAGTGCTGGCGGGTATTCCTACGATTGTCTATGGTGTTTTTGCCTTGATGATCATCGGTCCATTCCTTAAAAGTATGGGTGCTCTGGTCGGACTCGAAATTAATGCCACCAGCGCGCTGACCGCCGGTCTGGTCATGGGCATCATGATTATTCCGTTCGTATCTTCTCTGTCAGATGACATCATTACTCAGGTGCCGCGTGCCTTACGTGATGGTTCTTTGGGATTGGGTGCGACTAAATCTGAAACGATCCGTCAGGTGGTTTTACCGGCAGCCTTGCCGGGTATTATCGGTGCATTCCTCTTGGCTGCGTCGCGTGCAATTGGTGAAACCATGATCGTGGTTCTTGCAGCCGGGAACAGCCCGCAGTTGCATGCCAATCCGCTTGAAGCCGTATCTACGGTCACGATTACCATCGTGAATCAGTTAACTGGCGATACTGATTTTGCTAGTCCGCAAGCATTGGTGGCTTTTGCACTAGGATTGACGCTATTCGTCATTACCTTAGGTTTGAACATTGTTGCACTGATCATCGTGCGTAAATATCGTGAGCAATACGACTAATGAGTACTTCAAATACAACGCCTGTGGATCAGCGTATTGATCCATCCATCGCCGCCGAGCTGCGTAAAAAGCGTAAGAAGACCATTCAAAGCTCTTTGGCACGACGTCATCGTAAAGAAAAAACCTTCCGTTTATTTGGTTTCTCTGCGGTACTGGCAGGTCTGTTCTTTGTGGTATTGCTGTTCGGGAGTATTTTATCCAAAGGTTTGCCTGCATTCTGGCAAAGCAGCATGAGTTTGCCGATTCATTTCGATCCAGCCATTGTGGATATTGGTCCAAAACCGAAGCCAGCAGCAGGAGAATCTCCAGCACAGTTTGAAGATCGCTTTATCGCGTGGCAGACCGAAGTCGGAATGGTGGATTGGGATGCGTTGATTATCAACGGCATGATCGCCAAAGACAGCAAGCTGGAAAGCCAGCGTGATGAACTGGGTTCTTTATATACCAGTTCTGAGGCGTACCGCTTGCGAGACATGGTCATGAATGATCCAAGTCTGGTCGGTCAAAGCAAGGAAGTGAAAATTCTGGCGGATGCCAATGTCGATGTCTGGCTAGCGGGAAATATTGACCGTGATCTTCCAGATGAACAGCAGCAGCTCAGTCCTGAAGTACGCCAAGTGGCGGACGAGATGAAAGCCTCTGGTGTGATTGAAAACAGTTTCAATACCAATATTTTCACCAGTCCTGACTCGCGCAGCTCACCAGCAACTTCTGGCTTGGCAGGTGCCTTCATGGGCTCGCTGTTCATGATGATGATTGTGATCTTTATCTCGATTCCAATCGGGGTGGCCTCCGCGATCTACCTGGAAGAATTTGCTCCGAAAAACTGGATTACCGATGTGGTCGAAGTCAATATCAACAACCTGGCAGCCGTACCATCGATTGTCTTCGGTCTATTGGGTGCAGCGATCTTCATTGGCTGGATGCATTTGCCACTGTCAGCCCCATTGGTGGGTGGTCTGGTACTGAGTCTGATGACCTTACCAACGGTGATCATCACCACACGCGCATCACTTAAAGCGGTTCCACCTTCGATTCGTCAGGCAGCTTTGGGCCTCGGTGCTTCCCGCATCCAGACAGTATTTCATCACGTCTTGCCTTTGGCTTTGCCGGGTATTTTGACGGGCGCAATCATTGGGGTCGCACAGGCTTTGGGTGAAACTGCACCATTGTTATTAATCGGGATGAGTGCTTTTGTTGCTAGCGTTCCAGCCACACCATTTGATCAGTCAACGGCTTTACCGGTGCAGATTTTCTTATGGCAAGGCAATGAATTACGTAACTTCTTTGAAGGGCGTACCGCAGCAGCAATTATTGTACTTCTGGCCATGATGATCAGCTTGAACAGTCTGGCCATCTGGTTACGTAAGAAATTTGAAGTCCGTTGGTAATAGGGGCAGAATCATGAACACAACTGTTATTCAAAATTCCTTAAAAAAGGATCAAATCGTGAATCCACAACAGACACAATTCACCTCGGATGAGGCGACTCAAAAGCCGGCAACTCCGTTTGTTTCCCAGTTCGATACGCAAAGCAGCAGCAAAAAAGATGCGAAGTCGACGAATGTGAAACTTAGTACTTCTGATGTGCATGTGTACTATGGTGAAGCGGAAGCGATTAAAGGCATTGACCTGAACATTTATGAAAATGAAGTGATTGCTTTTATTGGGCCATCAGGCTGTGGTAAATCGACCTTTCTGCGTACCTTAAACCGCATGAACGATACCATTGATAGCTGCCGTGTGACCGGTAAAGTCATGCTGGACAATCAGGATATCTATGATCCAAACCTAGATGTGGTCTTGCTACGTGCACAGGTTGGTATGGTTTTCCAGAAGCCGAACCCATTCCCGAAATCAATCTTCGATAATGTCTCCTATGGTCCAAAACTGCATGGTTTGGCGCGTGACAAGTACGATCTTGAAGAAATTGTAGAAGGCAGTTTGCGTAAAGCTGGTTTGTGGGAAGAAGTGAAAGATCGTTTAAACCAGCCGGGAACAGGTTTATCGGGTGGTCAGCAGCAACGTCTGTGTATCGCGCGTACCATTGCAGTCAGCCCGGAAGTGATCCTGATGGATGAACCATGTTCAGCACTTGATCCCATTGCAACCGCTAAAGTAGAAGAGCTGATTTCTGAGCTTTCTACCCAATACACGATTGCGATTGTAACTCACTCCATGCAACAGGCAGCACGTGTATCGGATCGTACTGCTTATTTCCATTTGGGTGATCTGATTGAAGTCAACTCGACCGAGAAAGTCTTTACCCAGCCAGATCATCAGTTGACTGAAGCCTATATTACCGGGCGTTTTGGTTAATCCGATATATAAAAAAAGAGCCGCAAGGCTCTTTTTTTATAGGTGAAATAGATGGTGATAATCGTAATAATTCTCGAAATAAAGTTGAAAAAAACCGAAATTGACCTAATCTAAAGGGATAAATCCGAATTAAATAGAGAATAGATTTTTTATGTTATTTCATACTCCGAAACTGTCCGCTGAAATCCGTATTAGTCATCTCAATGCGCGCATCAATGAACAACGAAAAAAAATAGCGCAAACTACTGGGTCTAAACTGGAACTTTTACAGTTATCGCAACAACTGTCAAAAGAAGCGCGTGCACGTAAGAAAACCAATCAAAAAATCTATGTGCTCGATTTTAAAGGTGATATGGCGGCTTCTGCGGTAGAAGGCTTACGTGAAGAAATCACCTTGATTCTGGCCACAGCCAAAGCAGGTCGTGACCGCGTTGTAGTGCGTCTGGAAAGTCCGGGGGGCATGGTACATGGTTATGGACTTGCAGCAGCTCAACTGGTGCGGTTACGTGAGGCAGGTTTTCATTTGACCATCTGTGTCGATAAAGTGGCGGCTAGTGGCGGTTATATGATGGCGTGTATCGCCAATGAAATTATTTCTGCACCATTCGCGATTGTTGGTTCAATTGGTGTAGTTGCTCAAGTACCCAATTTTAACCGTCTGCTGAAAGACAATAAAATCGACTTTGAACTCTATACCGCTGGACAGTACAAACGTACCGTGACTATGTTTGGTGAAAATACCGAAGAGGGTAAGGCTAAGTTTGAAGAAGAACTACAGCAAACCCATGCTTTATTCAAACATTTCGTTGAAAAGTATCGCCCGCAGCTGAATATTGAAAAAGTGGCCACTGGTGAGCATTGGTATGGCCGGGATGCGCTGGATCTGAATCTGGTGGATAAACTGCAAACCTCAGATGAATACCTGCTCAACTTATTAACCCAGCATGATATCTATTCCATCCAGACCCGCAAGAAACCAACTTTGGGTGAAAAGCTGGGCCTACAAGCAGCGCAAATTGCTGATTCACTGGTACCCACTGTCATGAATAAAGTCATAGAAAGCTTAAGCAAAGCCAATGCAAATCTGGTGCAAATGCGTGATCCAAAACTTTAATTCAGTTGATCTTGAATGAATTTCAAAGCTCACTTCGGTGGGCTTTTTTATTTTTTGAAATCATATTGTTATGATATAAGTGGAGTACTCTGATTGAGTCTAGGCTCATATGCTCACGTTTATTTTGTTGCTTGGGTTTTTTAGTATCGTATTTATTCCGATGTTATGTATGCTTTATTCTGAAGCAAAATTAACTCAGGATAATTCTAAGAAGATTTTGTTTTGGCTAAGTTTTCTACCCGGTGTTTGTATCTTTCTGCTGTATAGCTTTCAAAAGCCCACTGATCCACCTGTTATTCCATCGAAGGAATGTGGTGTTGTGCAGTTTTATCAGATGCATAAAGTTCGAGGTGGTAATGAATTTGAACGTGTGAGTATTCGCTTTGATGGCGCTCAATATAGTCGGCATTTATTTTTCGATAAGCATCTGGATAAAATTCCTCAAGGCCAAAAGGCCTGTTTTGAATATCTAGATAAGTTCAAATATCCACATTTGTCAGAATCTAAGTTTGTTCAATGGATTGAACCGAATGAAATGTAAACCATCATTGAAACTAATCAGATAATATAAAGCATATTTCATTGTTAGAGCAGAAACATGGCTATAGCTGAAGCATTTCTTGCGACGCAAAATTGTTATTTTAATTATGAATTTGAAGAACTTTATTTAGAGGATGATTTTCCTGAGGAGTTATTTGTGTCACTGCGTGGCATGATGTTCCGTCATGAGATTCAATATCCTGATGCAACCTATTTCATTTATTACAGTGAGATGTTGACGGGGAATGAACTGCAAAAAATGAAAGATGATTGGATGCGATATTGCCCACATTCATAATTGAAAAATATGAATGTAATTAAATGCGTGATCCAAAACTTTAATTCAGCTATTAGATTGTGATTTTAAAAGCTCACTTCGATGAGCTTTTTTGATTTTTCGGTATCAATTGCAGCCCGCCTGTTATCGCCGCGCCAATCGTAGCAAGCAAGATGTCTTTGTGTGCATCCCACATATCACCTTGTTGTCCATTATAGTTTTCCGCTTCCTCAGGAGATAAACCAATGGCAATCAGCCATTCCAGCCATTCATAGAGCATGCTGCTGGCCACCACAAACTGAATCACCAGTAGGAAAATGACCACGGGTTTTTGCTGCGGCAACCAGATCTGAAACAGGCGATGGAAAACTGGATAAAGTAATAATCCATAGGTCAGATGGACAAATCGGTCGAACATATTGCGTGACCAGTGCATGGCTTCATTCAGATTAAAGCCAAAAATCTGTTCGATCCACTGGTTATAGGGCACATAAGAATACAGATAGTGCGCAGCAATCACATGAACAATCAGAAAAAGAATATATAAATTAAAACTTAAAAAATTCAGCCCGATTTTATACAGGCAGATGAGCAGCATGATGATCATGAAAACTGTGCCTGCTTGATGCAAGAGATAAGCTTCCAGTTCTAAAGGACGAATACTGGCAAGCAAACTCGCCAGAATTAAAATGCCCAGGCTCGCGTAATGTTTGGCAGAAAGTCGATGTTCAATCATGTCGTTATTATGAAATATCTTTTTTAAAATAAAATACATTATAAATAAAAAGGCGAAGCCTGAGCTTCGCCTTTTCGTCTTATTGCAAATTAGATTTTTGCAATCAGCTCAGCTACCTGTTTAGCTTGATCAGCAGCATTACCTGTATATGATGCAGGTGTCATTTCCGCTAAACGCGCACGGTCAGCAGCAGGAACAGCTTCTAACTCGTTACCGTTTACGAAATCTACCATCATGTCGCGAGTCATGGCTTGACCACGAGTCAGGGCTTTTAGTTTTTCGTATGGTTTTTCAACGTTGTAACGACGCATTACAGTTTGAATTGGTTCAGCCAATACTTCTTGGGCATTATCCAAATCTTCATTGATACGCGCAGCATTCAATTCCAGTTTACCAATACCTTTAGAGCAAGCTTCAAAAGCAATTAAGCTTTGCGCAAAACCAACACCCATGTTACGAAGCACCGTAGAGTCAGTCAGGTCACGCTGCCAGCGAGAAATAGGCAGTTTTTCGCCAAGGTGTGCAAGTACAGCATTGGCAATACCCAAGTTACCTTCAGAGTTTTCAAAGTCAATTGGGTTAACTTTGTGTGGCATGGTTGAAGAACCAACTTCGCCTTCTTTTAGTTTTTGCTTGAAGAAACCAAGAGAGATATAGCCCCAAATGTCACGGTTAAAATCGATCAGAATAGTGTTGAAACGACGTAGCGCATCAAACAGTTCAGCCATATAGTCATGTGGCTCGATTTGAGTGGTGTACGGGTTGAAGTCTAGACCCAAAGACTCTACAAATGCTTGTGAGTGCGCAGGCCAGTTGATGTCTGGGTAAGCAGAGTAGTGCGCATTGTAGTTACCTACTGCACCATTGATTTTGCCCAGTAGCTCAACATTTTTGAACTGTTTGATTTGGCGTGCGAGGCGGTAAGCCACGTTCGCCATTTCTTTACCCAAAGTTGTCGGGCTTGCAGTTTGACCATGAGTACGAGACAACATTGGCTGGTCTGCATGCTTTTCAGAAAGCGCAACGATTGAATCGATGATTTGCTGCATAGATGCAACCAGTACATCACGACCGCTTTTCAGCATCAAGGCATGTGACAGGTTGTTAATATCTTCAGACGTACATGCAAAGTGAATGAATTCACCGGCATTTTTAAGTTCTTCGATACCAGCGATTTTTTCTTTCAGGAAATACTCAACCGCTTTAACGTCGTGGTTAGTGGTGCGTTCGATCTCTTTGATGCGATTGGCATCATCTTCAGAAAAATCGCTCACAATCGCATCAAGCGCTGCATTAGTTTCGCCTGAAAACGCCGGTACTTCAGTAATTTCCGGGTGGTTTGCAAGCGCTTGTAACCAACGCACTTCAACAGTCACACGAGCATGGATTAAACCAAACTCAGAAAGAAAAGGACGTAGAGCATCACATTTGCTCGCGTAACGTCCATCTAATGGAGAAAGTGCAGTTAAAGCGTTCATATCGATTCCTTAGATTTTGGAATTAAACGTAAAACGAAACACGTGCAGCATCAGTTAAACCACCTGAAACTGTAAACGCGCTAGATTCTGAATATCTTGTAGCAACTTGCGCTTGCCAAATACCATGCCCCAAGAGCTGCCACCGAGCTGACGCCACAAGTGCGCCATTTGCAAACCGGTAAATAAGGACGCACGAATACGGTTGGTGTGTCCGGCATCTTTAAAGGCTTCAGCATTACCACGTACCATAATGCGCGGATTAATCTGTCCGGCCGTATCGACATAGGTTTGAGCGAGATTGGCAATGATGCTGGGGTGCAGGTAATTATTATCAAAGAAAGAAAGCTGTCTGAGAATTTTCTGTTGGGACTGTTCAATAATTTCAACAAATTTGGGATTGCTATAGACCTTCTTTTCTAACTGAAGAAGTGCCATTGCATAGCTCATGGGAAGTTTGGTGCTGGAAAGTTTTGGAATTCTGGATTTTGGAGAAGTATTGAAGGGTTGAATAATGCTGCTTTCTAATGTTTTTAAACCTAAGGAAATATCAGCCAGTTGATTAAAAAAGTCTAGGGTCTGGGCATTTTGATTACTGCCGGGACGGATATTAAGACTGGCTCTAATCAACTGTTCAAAATAAAAGTTACCACTTTCACCAATGCTTTGCTGACCTGTCAATGCTGTCATATGGGTCAGCTGGGTGGCCTGAAACACACCCGCTAATGCCAAAGCACGATTTTGACGAGTATTCAACGTTGTGGCTGGTTGAAATGGTAACTCCGTCATGCCGAATTCATCCTTTTATAAAATCAGGTTTAGGTGCATTGGTATGATGAATCACACCACCCCCTAAACAAACTTCACCTGAATAGAACACCACGCTTTGACCCGGGGTCACTGCACGTTGAGGTTCATCAAACTCAACACGAACACCATTCGGTGATTCTGAATCTTGATACACAGTACATGCTTGATCAGTCTGACGGTAACGGGTTTTGGCCGTACAGCGGAAGCCTGTTTCAGGAATATCCTGCTCACCTGCGACCCAGTCAATCGCTTCACTCCAAAGTGTAGTACTTTGCATGAGTGGGTGTTCATGGCCTTGACCGACCACCAGACGATTGCCTTCGATATCTTTATGCAATACGAACCAGGCACCTTCAGCAACGCCCTTCATACCGCCAATACCAATACCACCGCGTTGACCGAGCGTATAGTACATTAAGCCGTGATGATCACCAACCTCTTTACCGTCTTCCAGCACGATTTTTCCGGGTTGAGCGGGTAAATATTGCTTCAAGAAGTCATTAAAACGACGTTCACCAATGAAACAGATCCCGGTCGAGT
Organism: Acinetobacter lwoffii; assembly: GCF_024129855.1. GTDB lineage: Bacteria > Pseudomonadota > Gammaproteobacteria > Pseudomonadales > Moraxellaceae > Acinetobacter > Acinetobacter lwoffii_L. The sequence goes on along the minus strand of NZ_JAMXXC010000036.1, from coordinate 1,526 downwards.
CTTTTTTCTTGGCAGTAACCAGATCTAATTCTTCTGCAATTTTACGGACTTGTGGCTTTTCAATTTCACCAACAGGGAACAGGGTCTTATTAATTTCACGACCATGGACAGCATGCAGGAAATAAGTCTGGTCTTTGTTATTGTCCACACCACGCAATAAAGGTGCATATTCTTCACCACGTGAGTTGGTCATGGTTTCACCACGACGGCAGTAATGGCCTGTGGCAATAAAGTCTGCACCCAAGTTAATCGCGTGATCTAAGAAGGCACGGAATTTAATTTCTTTATTACATAAAATGTCTGGGTTTGGCGTACGGCCAGCCGCATATTCCGCCAGGAAATGCTCGAATACACGATCCCAATATTCCATGGCAAAGTTTGCGGTATGCAGTTTAATGCCGATTTTGTCGCAAACGGCCTGAGCATCGGCAAGGTCATCCATCGCCGTGCAATATTCTGTGCCGTCATCTTCTTCCCAGTTTTTCATGAAAAGACCTTCAACCTGATAACCTTGTTGAAGTAAAAGGGCGGCAGAAACAGATGAATCTACACCACCTGACATACCGACGATGACACGTTGTTGCATAGGATTAGGCATCCAAATTTGAAAGTAAGGGAGAATTCTGGTGCTCGTAAATGAGAGATAAAGGATATTTTTGACCTGAAAGCGCATCTTGCACGGCTTTAATCACCAATGGACTACGCGCGCGAGCAGATCCAATCAGTTCATCGAGCGTCATCCAGACTGCGCCGACAATATCTGTATCTAAAGTGGCATTTGGGTCATAGTCAATGGATTTGGCTAAAAAGCAGAAACGAAAATATGTACGATCCGGGAACATCGGTGGGGTATAAGTATATATCCCTAAAAGATGAGTTACTTCAACCGTATGTCCGGTCTCTTCCATGGTTTCACGAATTGCGGCTTCGATAATGGTTTCACCGCATTCCACATGACCTGCTGGCTGATTAAATACCGTGTGTGTCACACCTTCTGTATGTTCTTCTACAAACAAGAATTTTCCGTCTTTTTCAACGATAGTTGCGACAGTGACATGAGCAGTCCAAGCGGTCATAAAGCAGCACCATGGAAAAGGATGCGCTATTGTATAAAATTTTAGGGTGTGTGGCTATGTTGAATGGGGAATTCTTTAAAGGAGTTCTTTTAAAGATTAACGGCTTTGTTGCACAAACCTATCTGTAAAGGCTTTTTCAGCGATATAATTTTCAAATGAAGAAGCCTACACACAAAATCTACCGCACAACCAATTGGCCCGCATATAACCGAGCACTCATGAGTCGCGGAAATATTGCCATTTGGTTTGATCCTGCTACGCAATGGTATGCGCCATCAAAAGGCAAACAAGGGCGAAATCAAACCTACTCCGACGCAGCCATCCAATGCTGCTTAATGATTAAATCCTTATTCCGTCTATCTTTACGTATGGTTACTGGCTTTGTGCAAAGTCTGATTAAACTTTGCGGATTAAATTGGATAGCTCCAGATTACACCACGCTTTGTAGAA
>NZ_JAMXXC010000035.1:0-18575 GCF_024129855.1 Acinetobacter lwoffii | reverse complement strand
TGACTTTAATCCAGTCAGCAAAGCTGAATGGCTTGGATCCGTATGCCTATTTAAGTGATGTGCTGAAAAGGTTGCCAACACATAAAGTGCCCCAAATAGAAGAATTACTACCTCACCGCTGGAAACCTGAACCCCGTTAAAACTTGGCGATGGCGTTCAGCGGATGCTTACGATTAAATTCCAACCAAAGGTCTTTTAGATTTTCAATCACAAAAAGCTGATCCGCCAGTTGGACATTTTCACCTACCACAATGTCTTTTTGACTGATCATGCCTGGAATGGGTGCGCGAATAACAAAACGTCCATTTTGCCCAGTTGAACCTAGAGCGTGTAGACGGGCTTGCTGAGATTGCACTGTAATTTGGGCTTGGCGATAGGCATTTTCAGCACGCTGCAAATCTTGCTTTGCCGAAATACCTTGTGACCATAACTGTTGTTCTCGTTCGTATTCTTGCTGTGCCAAACGCAAACTTGACTGCGCAATGCTCAAACTCGCTTGTTGATCAATTAATTCAGGGACGGAAAGTACTGCAAGCGTTTGACCACGTTCCACATACTGACCAAGTGCCACATTAACTTGCTCAACATGACCACTAAAATTCGGTGAAATATGCGCTTGTTGATCCGTATTCACCACCAATTTTCCAGGGAGTGTTACAAAGCTGTTTACCTCCCCCTGTGTGACTGTTTCAACTTTAAGGCCATGTTCCACCATCTGTTGCGCTGTAAGCTCTATTTCGCCTTCTTCACTATGCTGATCTTCTTTACTTTCTTTAGCATGATCATCATGCTGTTCATCTTCACCATCATGCCCATGCTCATCATTTTTTTCATTTTGATTACCCAACCAGATCCATACGCTGATTAAAGCCGTTAAGCCGATCAATACACTGATTAAAATGGGTTGAGAGATTTTTCCAAATTGATATTTTTTCACTTTATTCTCCCTGCCCATTCAGCAGATTTTGAGTTTCTACAAAGGCTTTTTTATTGAGTTGGCTATAAGCATTGGATTGGCTGATCTCTTCATAACTTGTGCCTAAACTTAAAGCCTCAACACTGAGACCGATCTGCCAAGCTTGTTTGAGTATTTGCAGTTGTGCCACACGTAAATTTTGCAACTGTAAAGATATCTGTTGCATATCCGTGACAGAGAATTTACCTGCCTGAAAACCCTGTAAAGTTCGAGACTGGACTTTTTCAGAAAGCTGTATTTGCGTATTAATAGCGTCATATTGCTGACGCAAGCCTTGCAACTCATTCAAACGGTTTGCAATATCAAGAATTTGTTGTTTTAACTCTCTTTGTTGAATTTGAGTCAATAACTGCTGTTGGCGCTCAGCCATGGGAATAACATATTGTTGACGATTAAAAATATTTAAAGGAACTTCCACCCCTAATACTAAAGTAGTTTCATCCGAAGATTGAGATGACTTAGTCTGAGTCATGCCAAGATTCAACGTGGGTTGAGGACGGTTTTTTATCTTTAGACTTTCTACCTTTTGCTGAGATTGTTGCATATTCAAGGCATACAGTTTTTCGAGCCAACCGTGTTGGATATTTTTTTCAACTGAACGCTCAATCTCGCTTGGCCAAACCACTTTGTTTGATTGAACACTTAAGGAAGGTTGGGACTCTCCCCATAAATTAGACAATTGTCGTTGCGATGCTTGCAGCGCAAGTAAAGCTTGTTGATATTGTCTTTGAATTTCTAAATGGTCAATCTGAGCACGTTCATAATCTACTAATGCAATACTGCCCGCTTGATAACGTTTGTTAGCGCTGTCTAGATTCGCTTGACTCACTTTCATCTGCTTAGCAAAAATGGATGTTTCAGTTTCAGATAACAGATATTGTGCCCAAGCATACTTCACCACCATTTCACTCTGTGCTTGCCAGAGTTGCTCTTTAAGTTGAAGCTGCTGTTTTGAAATTGATGCTATTTCTTGGTTTAACTTACGTTGACCAAAGAGATCAAATGGTTGACTGATACCAACACTCAGTTCTTGTTCCTGACTAGAACTAAAACCGTTTTGTTCAATCGAGAAAGTTGGATTTTGCCAAAGACTGCTGTTTTGAGTATTTAATATCGCAAGTTGGTGACGCTGTTGCTGAAGTTCGAATTGTGATTGATATTGCTGAACTTTGGCTAGAGCATCTTGAAAATTCGAGATTTCATTTGCAGATGCGCTAGTATTTTGAATGCCAAACAGCAAGAGCCCAATCGCTACGCATTGACTTGTAAAAGTCATATTTTGAAAAGACATAGATGTTTCCCACTAAATTAAATTTGAAAGTGGTGGGAATATTTAAGGCTACCCCACCATTAGCGGGGAAAGTTCGGGAGGCGGGCTTTTTGAACTTAAGTCAGGCGAACTGTAATCATTATTCCAAAAATACTCTGGTCTAACAGTATATGAAAACAGTGTTTGTATAAAAGAAACTTGACGTTGTTCTAAAATCAATTGGATCATCGATGGAAGATGATCCTGGTGATTCTCTACACAGTCTAAATCATTATTCTGTTTTTCAGGTGCTTGATGACCATGTTTTTGGGTCTCGCTCACACATAAAGCATTTGTATGATGTCCAAAGTGATAGTTTTGAACCACGGAAATGCTTTCTTCATGGACACAAAAAGCAGCCGCCACATTCCAAAGGCTTTGGAACATGAACAATCCCACTAAGACTGTGATCCATGTCATTGAACGCATATGAGGATAAGTAATAAATTTTTATAGCATTATAAACCTGGGAGTAACTCTAAGGTCAATAATTGTTTTTTCATTAATCCTAATAATTTTAGGTGGCATCAATTGAACTCAAATCCTAACTTATTCATTCTAAAGCTATTTTATTAAATAAAAAAAATTTATTGACCCAATTTAGATTTAGTGCATTGAATTCACTTTAAAATCTTGTTCAAATCCGAATTCAGGATTTGAAGTGGCATACTGATTATACCAACATCGAGCACACTATAAAATGATATACCATAACATATCATTTCTTTGATTTTCTTTTTTGATGTATCATTCTTTTAGATATATTCAGGGACAAGGTAATGTTTGAAATTATTGATGATTTAAAAAATAAATTAGATCAGCATCGCCCCCTATCACCTGCAATAGTAAAAAATTTACAAGAAGACCTTATTGTACGATGGACTTATCATTCCAATGCTATTGAAGGCAATACACTTACTCTATTAGAAACCAAAGTTGTGTTAGAAGGCATAACTGTCGGTGGAAAAGCTTTACGAGAGCACTTCGAAGCAATTAACCATAGAAATGCCATTTATTACGTTGAAGACATTATTAGAAAGGAAGAACCTTTTTCTGAATGGCAAATTCGCAATATCCATCAACTCATTTTAAAGAATATTGACGATGATAATGCTGGCCGCTATCGTCAACAAAATGTCCTAATCTCTGGTGCTACGTCTACCCCACCTGATTACACTTTATTAAACGACAAGATGGCTCAATTAATCGACTGGTATAATAACGACGCATACAAATTTCATCCTATCGAACGTGCAGCCAAAGTACACGCTGATTTTGTCGGAATCCATCCATTTATTGATGGCAATGGCCGTACATCACGTCTTTTAATGAATTTAGAATTACTAAAAGCTGGTTATCCACCTTGTGTCATCACTGTAGAAAATCGATTGGCTTACTATGAAGCTCTTGATCAATGGATGGCATATGGCAGAACTGAAGCTTTTATTCAATTAGTTTCTCAAGCTGTACTAGAGGGATTTAAACCATATCAGGTTGTATTGGATATTTAATCAGCTTGAGCGGTGTCTTGATCGCTAGTGCTAGATGCCACAAGTTCATCTACAATCATTTGCAGAATAAACTCAATAAAATGTGCAGAATCTGAGCGATCTGTGCTAGTTTGTAATGCCACACGATGGTTTGTACCGCATTGCTCGAGAAATGTTTACTGAAGCTGAACTGTTTGACTTGGAGATGGAACAGATCTTTGAAAAAGTCTGGATTTATGCCTGTCATGAAAGTGAAATTCCAAATAATAATGATTTTGTGACGGTTCAAATTGGTCGCCAACCCCTGATTATTAGCCGTGATTGTAATGGTGAACTGCATGCCATGGTCAATGCGTGTGAACACCGCGGCCCTACCTTGACACGTGTCAGTAAAGGAAACCAAGCCACATCTACCTGTCCCTTCCATGTATGGACCTATAAATCAGATGGTCGCTTAATTAAAGTTAAGGCTCCAGGCGAATATTGCGAACACTTCGATAAAACCACGCGTGGTCTCAAACAAGGTCACATTTCTAGCTATCGCGGTTTCGTATTTGTCAGCTTAGATAGTCAGGCGACAGATTCTTTAGAAGATTTTTTAGGTGATGCAAGGACTTTCTTGATTTAATGGTTGAGCAGTCACCAACGGGTGAGCTTAAAGTCTGGCAAGGTAAATCAGCTTCTACCTTTGCAGGCAACTGGAAATTACAGAATGGAAATGATTTAGATAGTTATCACGTTGGTACAGGGCACTACCATGATAGGAACATCATAAATTAGACAATCATTATCATGTTAAACCTCTCATTGCATTTTGATGCCAAAATACAGAGACTTTTCCTGTTGTGATAACAGCTCTTTTAAGATCGTCTTAATTTTAACTGTGCCATCATCTTCAATTGTATTGTTGCTACTATCGGTAATGTTTTGACCATTACTTCCTACAATTGGCAATATACCTGAAAGTGCCCATTGCTGGGTATAAGCCGGATACATATCGTTAATCACTACATTGCTTAATGCCATACTGCCAGTATTTTTCACCATAATCCGGTAAATCAGACATTGATTCGGTTTCAGGTTTTCATTTTGTACGGTATACATTGCATTGATCACTGCCGCGGCATTTGCCATACTGCAATTTTCAACTTTGAATTGCGATTTCATAATTTTTAACTGATTCGGACTGACCGTAATCAAGTCCGTATTACTTAAATCAGCTAATGTCATGTCTTTCCCTACATTATCCGGCTTGGCAATCAGCTTAACTTGACTACTCATACCATTGTTGGCCGTTGATGGGGCTTCAACTTTAATCAATAAAGTGACCGATTTATTCGGCTCAATGATATTGCTTAATTCAGTTTCTGTACCGGATAGCAAAGTATCACTGGCATCTAGCGTGTCATTGCCATTTTGATCCAAAAACAAGGTATATAAAAAGCCATCGGTACGATTGACTGGGTTAAGACTGACCTTCACTTTAGTTTCATTTTCCACACCATAGTTGATCAGACGGTGCAAGAACACATAGCTTCCCCCGATCCCCACCTGTGCACTTTGATCATTGCTTAATTCCAATGCACGTTTCTTAGGCTGGGGAATCACGGCATCCAGAATAATGTCAGCCAAGCCCGATTGAAGTGACTCAATTGCAAACCAGATATTGGTGGTCGTTGTCACAGAAGAATAAACGGTCACGACTGCGCAGAGCTGTGTAGTGTTATTGGCGGCAACATTCAGTTGAGTAATCTGCTGAGCACTTATACCCGTTTTACACTGTGCAAGATCTGCCTTATAAAATTCAATTTTTAAACCAGAACTAAAGGGAGTAATACTATTTTTAACCAAGGTTGAATAGTCACCCGTCCCCAGTGTTGGTTCAATTTTGCTACTAGAGGCATACAGTTGATAATCCTGTGCCAAATTGCCGTAATTCTGAATATTGAGCGGGAAATAAACTTTGGTGTTACTGTCTGATTTTTGAGTCCAAAGTGGTGTGGAACCGGTTCTACCCTCTTTTCCAATTACAAACATGCCAATACCTGTTTCTGTTACGGGTGCACCTGTTTTGTTATTGGACAGATCAGTTTTGGTAGCCATCATTGTTTTTACAGTGGATGTATTATTGCTCGAGTCAATATCAGTTGAAGTGGTTGTCACTAGTGCATTATTCACTACATAACCAGTATATTCTCCTGTTGCATCTTCCTTGGCTTTTAGCTTATTTAGAGTAAATTTATACTTGGCGAGCCCTTTGATAGTACCCAGATTTAATCCACCAGATGAAAATAATTTAGTTACTGCATCATTAGGTAAAGTCGGGCAAGTTGATGTTGTTCCTTCATTAGTTATAGCTTCACAGCTTAAAGTTGCCGCATTTACACCCGCTGTTTCATAAGCTAAATTAGCAAGAATATTATCTTTTAAAATAACTTCATCAGCATCCACTTTAGTCTTGTTGGTTAATTCCAGCGTGTAAGCAAGATATTGGTCTTTATACACTTTAGATAATGATTCTGAAGTTAAGCTCTTAATTATTTCTAGATCGGTATCATCCTCCTCAATAGTAAAATTTAAAGAATTGTTTAGAGAAGCCTGGCTACAAGTGTCCAATGCAACGGGGATGACACTTGCCATCGTGGCAAATTTAATAGGTAAAGTTTTATTTCCTAAGGATTGCTTATTATCTTTAAACTCTAGGACCAAACCATTAAATTCCACACCCTGTTCATAATTTAAACCTGAGTTATAATCAGGTTTATAAGAAAAAGTAACTTCCCCGGTACTTGTATTATAATTTAGTCCATCATCTACAGTCAGTTCTGTAAAAGTCGTCCCCGTCGCACCATTACGCTTCTTTAGAACATAATCAACATTATAGATTGCTCGTTCCACCATAGGAACACTATCTGCATAAGCAATATTAAATTTCAAGGTCGGCATTGCAGTTGATGTTACATTCCCCACCATTTTAAACAATAAAGGCACTGTCCCAGTTGCATTTTCAAAGGCACTTCCATTATTAGCACTAAATTCAACCACAGGTTTTAAACCTGTAATCGTAATATCATCAAGGAAGTTTCCTTGTGTGCCAGATGTGAGAGCCTGAAAACCCAAAGAATAAACACCTGAGGCTTGGCTGACTTTAATAGTGCCCGAATATGGCTTCCATGAATATAAAGAACTACCTGAAGTTGTTGCTATATTCTGTTTGCTTGTATAGCTACGCGCAGCATTTGTGGTTGTATCCGTGACAATACCTATCGAAAAACTTGCCTGCTCACTCGTACTAATACGGCGAGTATGCTTAAAAGAATAATTAAAACTTTCATCCTGAATTAAACAGACATTTTGATATAAGGTTGATGATTCTTCAGCATTGAGTTCTGCATATTGATTTGCTGAACTCGATGTATAATCACCTCCATTGGCAACTTGCCATGTTGAATTAGCATATGCTCCTTGACCACGCCAAATTTCAATCAATCGGCCTGCCTGCCAAAAATTATCAGCCGTCATAACTCTATGCGTTGTTTTCCAGCCTGTAACCAATTGTTCTGGGAGCGCTACATTTTTGGCACCACTACCAGACTTACCATTTTGCTGATAATTAACATAAATATTCGGCTGACTGAAATCTAAATTTAAAAAACTACGTTGAATTAGGTTTGGATCTGTGGTTGTTGTTAGCTGTTTATCCGCCGCTGCATAAACTTGCGCCATACCGCCGAGCAATAAAACTGTAGATGCCAAAACATGAGGTAAATATCGCTTGATCATACTGTTATTTCACCTTCACTTTTTGCTGTCTTGACTATTTGTAAATCTTGCCACTGCGGTAGATATTTAATTTCAACCCCATGTGCATCTGCAACCTGCAGAACCACCCGACGGCTTTTAGCTTCAGCTTTTTTCATTTCTGTATCAGTTTGAAAATCAACTGTACCCTTGGCTTCAGTCGTAATATTTGCAATATCCATACCCTGTACTATAAGATAATCTTGCACTGACTGAACACGGCGCTGTGCCAGCTGTATGTTATAGCTCGGGCTTGCATGCCGATCGGTATAACCCTTTAAAACAACAGACAATTGTGGATATTGTTTCAATTGGGCTACCCATTGTTGCAGAATCGTCTGACTGGCTGGGCTTAAATCTGCACTGTCCCGGGCAAAATGTACAATATTATTGATCTTTAAACTATTAGACTGTTGATTTAATTGTACTTTAGCTAGAGGCCAAAATTTAGAATTTACCCCCTGACAGCCCTCTTCATTGAGCTGCTGCACTGAAGGCAACTGCTCTGGCTGCCATCTGATATCGGTGCGCTGTACACCTGTAGATTCAACCACCTGATATAAAGCCTGTTGCACCGCATTAAAAGGTTCTTGGGAATGTCTCCAGCCCAACTCGCAATATTCTGCTGCAGCCCAAACCAGCATTACTTCTGCATGTGCCAGACTTTCGGGCGCTTTATCAATGGCACCCTGCTGTTTCAAGTACTCCACTTGCCACCATAAATCCCGACGCATGACTTGTGACACGCTTAAGATTGGCGTGGTTAAACTCAAATTTTGCTTGGACTGCAATCCACTGACAATACTTTGGGCCTGTTGCAAAGCTTCCTGCCCTGCAACGGTTAAACTGCGTTCGGATTGTTGATTGACTGCATAACTTAACCACATTTTTGCCTTGTAAGCGTGATAGCGCGTCAGTGCATCAGCATCAACATCAGTATATTGTTGTAAAGTAATGGATAAGGTATCTATTTGACGTTGAGCATCAGCAGCTGAAAAGGGTTCAGCATACACCAAGCTGTTCCCTAAAAATAAAGCTGCAAGTAGTCCAGTAAGTTGTTTCATGTTCTATCGTCCCTGTTCTGGCTCTAAAGCAAAGTTTGTGTTTGCCGAACGGCGACCAAACAGATCTTCATCAAACTTGAATCTGAATCTTAAATACGCACCTTCACCGGTTGAACTGGTATTTGCCAGTTCATCATCCTGATACCCCATAAAGTTATAACCTGCCGAGACCCAAAGATTGGTTGCCAGTAAATAGCCCAATTCTGCCCCGACCAAATAGCGTGTACCTGCACCGCGGTTAGCCCACAAAGTGCCCGCTTGTACGCTCATGTCCCAACGTTCATTGATGTCATAAATTACCCGACCGCTGAACAATTGCGTTAGAGCATTGCTAGTAATATGATCTTCATCGAGCTCAGACCATTTTGCGGCATATTGACCCGATAAAGTCAGACGGCGCTGTGGATGATAATTCGCATGTACAGAAGTCACATAGGCTTCACGCTTGTATTCTGCTTCTAAATCAGTGGCATTATTTTCATAGTAATATTCAATTTTCGACAAGATATCGAGTTTATTTTGATCATAATCGCGCCATGCATAACCGAGCTGGAAACGGTTGCGTAAGTGATCACCCTGATTTGCTGCTTTATTATCCACAAAATTGAGCGTGTTTTTAGTCAGCACAGTTGAATCATCAGATAGCTTGTAGGCATAACCAAGGGTATTGATCAGGGTATCTGAAGTATCCGAACGGCGACCTTCCAAACGGGTGGTTGCTTTCCAATTCTCATGAACTAAATATTCAAGTCCAAGACTCAATGCAGTGGCATCATTACTCGTATTTTCTTCATTTTTAGATAAAGACTGAATCCGCTCAAAACTGCTACTGACATATACACGCGGTTTTAGCTGCCAGCGGTTACGTAGACCCAATGCTGCTTCAGCTTCACGGTTACTGATGCCGTCAGCAACACGATATTCACTGAATGCTGAACCATCTTTCATATAGTTGCTGGAAATACCGAACACTGTGCTGTTGGTTTCTTCTGTACTATTCATGGAGTACAGGCCATCAATTGCTGAAATCAATTCATGGCGGGCATAAATTTCAGTATTGGGTAAAACTTTTGCCGTTCCCCCCACCGATAAAACCTGTTTGTCGGAATTGGATAAATCCTGTTCGTATTCAATAAAAGCTGATGCGCCTTTCCAAGGAAGATTACCGGTAAATTTGATACGCCCAGTCGTGCCATTATATGGACCCAGATTTTCTGTCGCTAAAGTTGCCGCAGCACTGGTTTCATCATAATGACGCAGCCCTAATTCGACCGCGAGAATTTTAAAGAAATTACGTTCCAGACTCGCAGACAATCCGGTACGAACGCCGTTATTTTCTTGATCTTCAGTACGAATGGCTTCAACTCGTGCCAAACCCAGTTTTGCAATGGGTACTGAAGCCTTGATGCCGCTTTCTTTACGTCCTGCACTAATGGTTGCCGCATCATTCTGGAAACCTTCTTCGGCTTGCTGGTGATGGGCACGAACATGGGCAAAGCTCGGTGCATATTCGAATTCTATCCGGGCAGCTGCACCTTGGTTTTTGTCACGGGTTGAATCACTATTGATCTGAGTAATCTGATCTGCCGTAGAGTCGGTATTTTTAGACTGTGCCACTTCGGCAATTAATTTACCGTATTGCCCAACTTTCACCACGGTATTTAAACTGGCAATCTGTTCCTGATTTAATGGATCATTACTTTGCACAAATGAACCACCCATTTTCAGATGGCTCTTCATGGCATAACTAAAACTCATCCCGCCGACTTGATATTCTTCACCAATTTCATCCGCTTCCACCGTAATACGGATAAAGTTTGGATTCAGATCTTGATCGACACTGGCGACAGCCTGTTTTAGGTAAATGCTGTTGCTATAGGTGTCGACTTCATAATCGCTAAAACGGGTAAGGCTTTGTTTGGCAATAATCAACCCCGGATTATTACGATCGCGGGTCAGAATCTCGACTTTTTCACTATTATCTAAAATAAGTTCATTTGAAATTGAACCCAGACTGTAGGGACCAGAAATACCCAATGCACGATTTTCTGTCACCACTTGACGCGATTTGGTTTCAGCCATAAATGCTGATGCCTGAAACTTATCTCCTTCATGTCCCACTTTCAGACCAGTCAATGAACGGTTATATTGCCCCAAAGCCAGACCTTCATCTTTTTCTGTACGGGTCACATAGTCGCCATACATCGCATATGAACGCCCTTTATCTAAGCGTACATACAATTTTCCGGTCGATTGGGCTTCAAAGCCTTTTGCCGCTGCGTCACCATATACCGGATAATATTCATCAGGTTGAATATCGCGGAACAGGCGCTGCTTGGAACTTTTATTAGAATCATAAGCCAGGGTTAACAGATAATCGCCTCGGACTTTTCCTTTCAGGAACATTGCAGTGCGACCGGTCAATGAGGTGTCATTACCCCACTCGGCAATTTCATTCAGCTCATTTTCAAAACCATCATTACGATTCACACTGTGCAACTGTGTATTATCAAAATTATTAAAGTTAATTGAACCTTCAATTAAACCCACGGCAATCAGCGGACGTAAATCTGCCTGAAACTGAATGTCGATTTCTTCTTTGATTAAACCACTGCTAACGCGTAGTTTTCCACGTGCAGGCGCATTCGGTGCAAGAATCGGAATAATCATCTCGCCGCCATCAATGAAGCTTTGAATGCCCGGTTCATTTGGATTTAAATCTGGAAGATCAATAATCCCGATATCACTTTCTAGAGTGATCGAGGTACGGGTGGCCACCTTGATGCCTTGTTTGTCTTGCAACTGAACGCGCAGCTGCATCACATCACGGCCATTGGCCATGACCGGGATTGGCGCTTGCTGTAATTTCAGCTGATGAATTTCATCTGGAACAATGACTTGAATGTGGTGGCTTTCACGAACATTACCAGCAAAATCCAATTGTTCAGCACGAATGCTGTTTTTACCGACTTTTAATGCCACTCCGACATATTCAACCCCTTGCTTACGATGCTCATCCAGGATGGCTAATTTACCCCGTTGTTTATCTGCCACCACCACGTCATTGACTAAAACACGCTGTGTCGCACCTGCTGCACCTTGAACTTGAATCGTCGTTTGTGCATGAGGTAGAACCTGTCCTTCTTTTAAGTTTAAAATTTCTAAAGCGTTGTTGTCGCTACGCTTTAAATATTCTTCAAGATTCACTAAAACAGGCGGTTTTACCGGATCAATCAACAATTGCGGTTGTTTTTGTGCAGCAAAATCACCCCGATTCAATAAGCAATTTTGATCATTGTCATTTGCCAAACAGCCTTGGGTGTTTTCTGAACGGGTGCTGCTTTCCAGATAGCTCGGTGCATCAATAGAAAGTTGCTTGTTAATCGCTTTTTCAAGATTTAAATTGCTGCTGTTAATTTTTTCCTGACGCTGTTTGATTGCATCCGTTAAGGGTGCAGAACAGGCATCTGCCTGATTCGCCATGGCGAAATCAGCACGATGCAATTCGCCACGTTTGACATCGACAAAGCGGCTGGATGGATCACCAGCATTTCGGTTGGACTGAGTCAGCAACTCCACGCCGGCAGGTAAGGTGGTGCGGTCAATTTTAAGCACATGGGTTTTTGCCGACACGCCGTAAAAGTCATATTTACCTTCACGGTCTGTGATGACATAACTGCCATCTTCCATGTAGAGACGGACACCCGGCACACCCAACTCGCCTTTATCCTGTATGCCATTACGGTTACAGTCGGTATAAACTTTACCTACCACAAATGCATCGGCACTAAACGCACCCGGACGAACTTTAACTTTAGCCTGTGCTTCATTTGAACTGAGACCAGAACCGTCTACTGCACGAGCCCGGTTAATCCCATCTCCGTTTAAAGCATTGGGTCCGACCAGAACACGGTATTCAATTTTGGCGCTGGCATTGACTGCAAGATCACCCAAACCCAGCGTTAAATAAGGGCCTTTGCCACCTTCCGGGTCTGCCACGGGTTTGCCATCAATACGCATGGTATTTGGCACATAGCTAAAACCACGCGGTAAACTGTCTTGCAATTTAACATCACGTGCAAGTACATCACCTTTATTACTCACGGTAATACTGTAATCGGTGAAATCACCCAATTCGATACTGCTATCACGTGCAGTTTTTTGTACCATCAAACCCGATTGGCTTAATAGCGGGTCAATCGGAATATCGATATTCAATGCCGGACTGCTGGATGTCAGGGTAAATATGCCGCCATAAGAATATTGCGAATGTACCGCCATGCCGTTAAATGAGCTGATCGGATAAACCACCTGATCGCTGACAAAACTATATTGATGAGTAGCAATTGTTGAGGTATCGACTAACAATTTATAGTTACCCGGAATCACTTGCGGATAAACAAACTCACCTGTCGCAGACGTTACCTGTTTTGCAGGAATTGAACGTAAAGCCCCCGTGGTACGGTCAACTTCAAAAGCCACATTATTACCGACCGGCTGATCATTTTCATCCACCAGTATAACGGTTGCCCCAGCCACAGGCTTTTTCGTTTTTGCATCGAAAATAATGCCGTATGGATCAATCAATATCTGCGTTGAGATATCACTAATCGGTGTAGTGGTCTGACCTTGCTCGTCTACACATTCAACCAGGCTTGCTGTAACTTCATCACGTTTAAGCGTTTGTAAAACAGCATCATTCAGATTTTTTTCTGCATTTTCTTCAGTCTCTAAACTAAATTGAAACAAGCCCGTATTTTCCGCACTTTCAAGGGCAGAAATAATGACCATATCCCCTGTCAATTTAGACTGAATACGAATGCGGACCTGCTCTTTGTTAAAACGGTTGGCATTACAAAGCGCGGCATTGGTTTTCAAATAAATTGGTTCATTAACCTTGCCGGTATACAAGCTAATTTCAAAATCATTTGTGGTGCTTTCCAAAGTTGGCTGACCCATAACCTTGGTTTCAACTTTATTGGACAAGGTTTTTTGATTCACTTGTCCTTTTTGATGCAGAACATAAGCTCCATTCACCAATGTGGTATAGCTAATGGTCGGTTGAGTTTTAACCTTTAACTTAATCTCGCTTTTTTGACCGGCCGCAAATGGTTTTTTATAAGCAACGACGGCATAGCCAATTTGGCTTTTATCCTGAGGTAAATGACTTGAATATTGTCCTTCTGCCAACTTATGCAAAACCAGTGTATTAGAAGCCAGATCTGAAACCTGAATATCTTCAAAAACAGTATTTGCCGGCAAAGGATCTTCAACAATCACCCATGATTGTTCCTGTCCATCCACCGTGACTGTTGCAGGTGATACCGGTAATGATGCCGAGTTGGTTACCGTCAAAGTATAATTCAGGGTTTGTGCCTGCTGAGTTATGCTAAGCAGTTGTTGGTCTACGGCTTTTTCTATTTTTAACTTTGCTTCAAAGACCTGTACAGGGTCTTGCACTGTTTTTTGTTGTTGCGGTTCTTCACGAATCTGTGCGGTTAAAGGAAGCTCTAACTTGGACTGATCGGGAGTTTGTAATGAGGTATCTGCCACGACCCATAAGTGTACAGTTTGATTGGGTTGTAATTCTAATCCATCTTTAACCAGGGTATCTGAAATATCCAGGACACCATCTTGATTGGCATCTAAATAGATTTTTAAATTGGATAAATGGTTAATAGCCGCGGTTTTAAAATCAAACCACGCATTTGTATTACTGGTATTGGTCACCTGATTTAACCAGATGACTTTTGAACCCGCTTCTACTTGCTGGAGCTGATCTGGAAATAGTTCAAGACCATAAAACTTTGCAATTTCGATATTGACTGCATTGGATTGAGTTGTTCGCAGTAATTGTCCACCGCTCAAATCACTGACTTCAAAACTTGCATAAGCAATATTCTGAATCATTTGTCCAGCCATAGGCATCGCAGCATGACCGTGATGTGCAAAGAACAAAGCAGACGCAAGTGCAGACAAAGATAATGTCTCCACTTTCTTATTCATTGCTTTTTTCATTGCCACACCCCAAAACCAAAAATACGAAAATACAAATAATTAGAACAAACGAATCGAGTCCCCCTTTTCGAAAAAAGAGGGAGAAAATTTTTTAAAGATTATGGAGTGGTTGATTTATCAACTGTGACAGCAAACTTCAATGTGGCAAAAGCGCCAGGAGTTAAAGTACCGACATTGTAATTTACATTACCGTTAGCTTCTGTTGGTGCAGTGCCTTGAGCTGCTGGCTCACGTGCTACAGAACCGGTTTTGTACTTTGTGTATGCCGGCACAGCATCATTGATTACAACAGCAGTTGCATCAGCATTACCCTGGTTTGTTGCCTTTACTTTATAAAATACGCATTGACCAGGTTTAGCATTCTGTAAGTTTGCAGTATAGTCAGTATCAACGGGTGCTGCTGTACAGTCTGCAGCAAACTGGAATTTTTCTAAACGTACTGAACCTAGGTTAATTACTGTGCGGTCTGTAATTGATAAAATGCTGTTTGAACCTAATACAGCGTTAGCTTCAGGCTGAATTTGTACTGTAGATGTATAAGACTGGCCGGCCGTTGCAGTTGCTGCCGCTTCAACTTTTACATAAACAGTAACGGACTCGCCTTGCTGCAAACCAGGTAACTTAGATACATCAAATTTTGCATTTTGCAAAATGCTGTTTAAAGCACCTGTACCTGTTACAACTTCATTAGCATCCAGAATACCGTTACCATCTGTGTCCACATAAACAGTTACCGTTTCACCTGCTGTTGGCGTTGGTAAAATAAAGTTCAATGTTTTACCATCAGCTGCTTCAGTAACGTTACCAATGTTGGTTAAGGTATGGCTGTAAATAATGCTGCCACCAGGGGCTAACTGGCCTTGACGGTCTGGCGTAAAGCTGATTGCGCGCTGTGCTGCAACGGTCAGTTTGAATCCAATGCTATCATTGCTGCCGGTAGAGGGCGAGCTGATGTTGACTGTAATAGTTTTTGCAATATCCGTTGCTGGCGTGCCATCTGGTGTTGTAACCACCAGGCAGTAACTGCCCGTACCGCCATTGGCGATTGTACCGGAGTTGGTTACTTTCGTGTTTGTACATTTGCCAGCTGCGTCTTTTCCAAAAAGTTCCGCTGTCCAGCCGGTTGGAATGCCTGTAACTACAATATTGTAGTTGTCCGGCGTACCGCCTGTATTTTTGATCGTAACATCCAGCTGTTTAGGTGTACCTGGAACTAAAGCTGTGTCAGGAACACCTGTGCTGCTATTCAAGCCATCACCGACATAAACGGGCGATCCTGTTGTGCCTGTATTATGTACCAAGTCCACAGCACTCTTTGTAAATGAATCAACAACCAAAGAAATGGTATCTTTATTGCTACTGTTGTTGACTGAAGTGCTGGTCATAGTCAATTTAGTGCCTGCAGCAACTGTGCCGCTGGTTGGCAAAGTAACCCGTACCACAAATTTTAAGCTGCCACCCGCTTCAATCGGACCAGTATTGTTATCTGTCACTGGTGTTTTACCGTCAGCCTTCAGAATTTCAATGATGCTGCCGTTTGGCAAAGCGCCAGTCGTTGCAGCAACACTAAGGCTATAGCTGTCAGTCGTTGTGCCTGAGTTGTGGACATAAATCACATCGCCGCCCGAGGTGTTATTGCCAAAAACAATGGCCTGACCTTGCGAAGCTGTTGCATGGACTTCATCATCAATGCCCGTAGCGCTGCCGACTGGAACATTCTTGTCAATCCAAGAAACGTCTTTATCATCGTTAATTGAATGGGCAGTTATGCCTACAACAGTAACATTGTTCGGGTTAGATGGAACTAAGGTCGTATCCGTAGTTGTCGGTGGAACAGATGGAACATTCGCTGGTGTTAATGGCGTACTTGTACCTGGTGTGAAGCCATCAGTATCTGCATATGCCGTGTTGGTAATTTTTTCACCATTTGCAGCAGCGTTTTTAACCTTAACAGTAAAAGTTAATTTACCGGTTGAACCCGCAGCAAGTTTTCCTGCATTAAAGGTAAAAACCTCTTTTGCATCACTACGACCACTAGATACATAAGCAAATTTATCACTATCTGTAGCATCACGAGTTAATGCTGAAGCGCTGCCATTATAATAGGCAGTTAATTTGCTATCAGCTGTATCAGCAAATGTTACATTGCTTGGGAGTACGTCATAAATAATGACATCTGAAGTGGCTGCAGCTGTACCTTTATTTTGGAAAGTCAAAGTATAGGTAATGTAACCATTGGCGCTAATTGTACTAACACTGGCTTCTTTTTTAATTTCAATGACTGCACCTGTAATAATGGTGGCTTTGTCAGTGTTGGATACTGTATCTTTGCCAATATCATATAGAGCCGTTTTGTTTGATGTTGCAGTTAAAGTCAGGCTGTCATTTTGACCTGCTGTCGCTGCCAATGGCGTTTTAGCCACTACAACCAGGCCAATGGATTCACCGGCAGCTAATTCAATCGCTGTTGTTGATGCTAAAGCGGCTGCGCCGTTATCAGCTATGCCATCTTGATTGCGGTCAATATAAATATCATGGCTAGCCCAATCAAAAGTACCAGCCTCATTTGTAATCCTAAGCGTGAAAGAGTCCGTACCATTACCGGTATTTGTCAAAATATGCGGGAAACTTACACTGCTGTTAGCTGCGGTTTGACGCTCATTAGACTGCACAAGAGTAAAGCTGCCCACTTGTGCTACAAGCGTTTTAACCACGTTAGATGTTACTACGCGCTCAGTTTGCGTATTATCTGTATACGTTGCGGTTGCAACGTTACTAATATTCGTACCAGCTAAAGGTGCAGCAGCCATAGCCTGGCTAACAAGCAACGATACCCCACCCATTACTGCCAGTGATGCAGCAATTTTACTTAATTGAAAATTATTTTTCATAAAGAACCCAACAATAAAGTCGATATTGACCAATTAAAAATTTTATTTAGATGTATTAACTTGGACTTGAGCAGAAACAATAATTTTCTGTTTTGGTTTTAACTCACTCACATTCCATTGCAAAACGCGATATTCAGCCAGTGGGACATTTACTTTTTTGCCATTTTCCATACGGGTTAATGGGGCTTTAGCAAAACTTTTACCGTCTAAGGAAGCATAGGCATCTTTGGGTAAGCTTTGCCCTGTGTAAGTTACATCGGCAGGAAGTGGAAGATTCAACTTTAAATCTTTCAGACTTTGACTAGATACATTTGAATATTCAACTTTGTATTCGAGTAATGCCTTCGGCTTTACCTGATCTGTTGCTTTTAATTCTTTTTTTACTTTTTGGTTTGCCTCTATTTGAAACACTTTCATATCTGCAATTAGAGCTTGACTATTCGCGAAAGAATAGGTTGTCAATCCTGAGATTAATAACAAGAATAGAGGACTCAGATTCAATTTTTTTTCGGATTTAAACATTTTTGATACATTTCTAAACATAATGTCATTGCATTTTTACATCAATAAAAATAAAAATAAACATAAACATGACACTCATCACATTTTTTTTGTAAACAGTATATTTCTTGTCTTTATATTAAAATAGTTTTCAATTGTTGACATTTTTTGTCACAATAAATAGTGGTAATTAATTCAAGGTATAGTCAATTAAGTCTGTTAGTTATTCAATGTTGTTCTGATGATCAAATTTCTGTTCCGCCTTTCTTTGTATGATTACAAGCTTTGCTCAAAGTCTCATTAAACTTTGTGGATTAGATTGGACAACTGGACTGCTCCAAGTATCCTAGACAAATTTAGTCTATTCTTTGGACTGCCACCACTCTCCTAGACAAATATCGTCTATTCTTGGACTGCCACTATTTCTCTATGACATTAGGGTGTGTTGACACTTTTAGCTTAAAAAAATAGCGAAGTAGTAAAATCAAATCGCCAAACCCAATTTTACTATTCGCTATGCCTCGT
>NZ_JAMXXC010000034.1:0-19479 GCF_024129855.1 Acinetobacter lwoffii | reverse complement strand
ACAGGTAAGTCCATCGCCCCTTCACTTTGATATAAGTCTCATCCATATGCCATGAATGTAAATCTGTAGGATTACGCCAATACCAGCGTAAACGTTTTTCTATTTCAGGAGCATAACGTTGAACCCAACGGTAAATAGTCGTGTGATCAACATTCACACCCCGTTCGGCCAGCATTTCCTGCAGTTCACGATAGCTAATGCCATATTTACAATACCAGCGCACAGCCCAAAGAATGATTTCGCCCTGAAAATGCCGACCATGGAAAGGATTCATATGCTGCACCTTTAGCTAAAACAGTCTTCAGCTTACCATTCGTGGTTATTTGCAACAGTGCCGTTCTTATTCATAAAGTAGGCCCCCTCATTTGTTTAGATTAAGCAGTCAAGCTAATCAGAATCGTGGAATATGAGAAATCATAAAAAAGCCCATTCGAGGGTGAATGGGCTTTTGCAATGTTTTACTGTACTGATTTTAAAAGATAAAACAATGGAATTTCGTATAACGTGTATTATGTTAATTTTAGCTTTTCTCTATAATTACTATCTTAAGGCCCACTACCAAATTCTGTAATTAGCCAATCAGATTGAGGAGATTGTTTCACAAGAGTAATAAATAAAATATAGTCACCTACTGGACTACCAGCATCATCTATATGGACGACTTTAACTTTTACCATCACTGAAATAATTTTATAAAATTCTTGATAATACTCAGGTCTACTTTCCGCTGAATCATAATTAATCCTTACTACTTCTAAAATTTTTGAGTCTTTGAAAGAGAGAAACCTTTCAGAACTTTTTAAATCTTCATGTAATCGCGCATCTGGCCAAACATATTTGATTGCTGATTCTAGATCATGTTTAGCAAGTGAATTAAAGAAAAGTATTGTTGTCTGTGTTGCCATCTCTTTATCATGATTTAATTTCTGTTTGTATGAATTAATGATTAGAAGTAGACATAGACCTACAAGTAAAATTCCTAATTTTATAAATATTTTAGACATTAGACTTCCGTCATAAATCAAAAAACGTACAATTTATTTGATCTTAAATTAATCAGCAAAATTATTTAATTCAAGAGATAATCCTTGGATGAAATTCAAAGATATTCAAAAATTATCAAACGTTAAGTTTCGTAGGCTTACCGGTGTTAGTTGGGCTACATTTAACCTCATGTTGGCCGAGCTAAATAAGCATTTACCTCGTCATATTGGTAAAGGACGACCGCATAAATTACCGTTGGAAGATCGTTTGCTCTTATGTATAGAATATTGGAGAGAATATCGAACATTTTTCCATCTTGGTATGAGTTACGGTGTATCTGAAACGAGTGCAATTCGTATCACACGTGTTATTGAAGATACCTTAATCCGTTCTGGAAAATTTAACTTGCCAAAACAACTTCCTAATCGAGATGAAGTGGATTGGGAAGTTGTTGTGATTGATGCAACTGAAATATTAGTTCAACGTCCAAAAAAAACAGAAGAAATGGTATAGCGGTAAAAAAAAGCGACATACCTTTAAATTTCAGCTATCTATGCACTATACAACAGGTGAAATACTGAGTGTATGTGGAAGTCATGGAAGCATGCATGATTTTAAAATATTTAAAAAAAGTATGAGGAAATTAAAATTTAAGCCCTTTTTTATCGTTGATAAGGGGTATTTAGGGATAAAAAAATTGGGTTTTGGATGCCTCATGCCATCTAAAGCAAAGAAAACTGAAAAATTAGATTCTGAATTAAAAAAGTTAAATACAGAGATTGGTCGTAGACGAATTCAAGTAGAGCATGTATTTGGAAGGATGAAATGTTTTAAGATTTTATCTTGTGTATATAGAAATCGTCGTAAAAGATTAAACCTGCGGTTTAATTTACTTGCTGGCATATACAATTTAGATTGGGTGAAAGATAAACAATTAAATTGATTGAAAAATGATTTATGAAGGAAGTCTATTATAATTTCACTTTTATCTTTCGAAAAAACGCATAACAGACTAAAAGACACATAAGCCAAAATAAATAATCAAGAATAAAATATAAAAAAATGAATTGATCTATTCCTATAATAATATTTAAAGGATCTAGCGCTATACTACCGCCTGGAGATATTTCACCATCTACTAAAAACTGTAATGGAAATCCTCCTCCTATAACTTCAACTTTTCCAAGCTTGTCTACAACTATCCGGTCTATCAATGTATATTTCTGATGAAACAAAGACAAATAAGTCAAAACAAAAGCTAATATATTGAAATATATTATTTTTTTCTTTAATAATTCTTTAACTTTAAAATCAGTTAAAAATAACCAATAAGACAAGCCTGGAATTAGAGCCATAAAGATAGTCCAAGTGTCGGTATACATCTTCCACCATTCTTTCGAAACTTTTCCTGTATGGCTCCATCCAAAAAGAACAAAAAATGGCATAGCAATAATTAAAGAGCTAATACAGATAGTTAGCAAATTAAGAATACTATAACGATTTAAAAGAATTGAGACCATAAAGCTAAAAGGTACTGTCAAAATACTATAAGCTAAGTAAACAAGACCATGCCCTGCAAAAACCACAAAAATTGAATATAGACTATATTCACGATTCATTATGATAAATAGCAATGCTGTGAAAAAAAGTAGTGGTAAAGGAGCAAGTAATAGGGCTTTTACTATTTTTTCTTTTGAGTATTTCATTAACTTAATTCTCTTATTTACTCAATAATTATTACACTATATCAACTCTTGGAAAAAGCATTGAATGAGCCTATTTAATTGGTGAATAATATAATTTAAAGTTTCTTTGATGCTTTTTCTATTGATGTAACAACATTCTTATTTAAAAACGTAGGTAATATGAAAAATAATAGTAAGTTGATTTATTTAGTTATTACGGCAATCGTAGTAGCTTTTATTGGATTTTTTATTTTTGCCAAAAAAAGTGATGATGTACATAGTAAAGAGCTGATGGAAACTCAAGAAAAGATCAGTTCCAACCGTAATACTCTTAATGCTAATGACGGTATCACTAACAATGCGCCCAATCTCCCTCATGGAATGCCTCCTAAATGGGTAAAAAGTACGATTGCTATTAATGATAGCCCTACATATTCACGAGAAGATAAAATCCATAAGCTAGTTGATTTGTTGAAACAAAATGAATCGAACCCTGATGCATTAAGTGTAATTCTTGTATCCCTAACGAATTTAGACCCAATTGAAGCAGCAGACGATATTATTCCTTATTTAAAGGATACGAACCCAAAGGTTCAAATTTTGGCTCTGGGTGCTCTTAATAATGCTTCGCTACTCACTCAGAAAGAACATGAGATTAAGGGTTCACTGCCAGAGAATGAAGCTGTTCGTAAACGGATTATTGAAGCCGTTAATGAGCTTAAAGTAGATCCAAATACGTCAGATGAAGTAAAGAAAGTATTAATTGCCACTTTCCCATAGATAAATCCTTCTTTAAAAGGCAAATAACAAATGATTTTATAGAGCATTCTTAATTCACTATTCAGCGGAAAAACATACCCACTTAACATAATGGGCGTTATGCGAAATGCATATTTTAAATACATAAAAATCAAAAACTTATGATATAAAGAATGTGCTCGACGATGTCGAAAAGCCGGCTTGGAAACAAGTCGGCTTTTTTTTAAACTGTTTTGATATATTCCGCCAATAAATTTGATTGTTTTTTAATCAAATTAAAACTTTCTTCAATGTTGTCAGCCTTCCCGGGGCAGAAAATATCCCCAATTTCTGCGGATAAAAAGGGGACGGTTTTTAGGCAATGTTGTACGCATTTGCTTACGTCAATTCCGGCCCTTTGCGGCTATGCGGAATACTGGAATTTTTCTATGATATGAGTCATATAGGAACAGGATGTTCCGGAACAAAAAACAATAATAATAAGTTCAAGCACCAGGAACGTGAGGTAGAACAGCAGCTACCACAGATCGCACAATAAAAAACCCTGACAGGATGTCGGGGTTTTTTATTGCCTAGAATTTCTCATTTGCCAATGCCACAAGTTATCTATAAAATATAGATTATAATCTATATTTTGGTTGTGATATGTGGACAGTCATCACGACAGACGTATTTAATGAATGGCTTGAACAGCAAGATGAATCAACACAAGAGAAAGTCTTAGCTGCTTTGGTTGTTCTGCAACAACAAGGGCCGAGCTTAGGTCGCCCTTTAGTAGATACTGTCTATGACTCTAAATTTACCAACATGAAAGAGCTTCGTGTTCAACATCGCGGTAAACCGCTTAGGGCTTTTTTGGCCTTTGATCCTTTACGACAAGCCATTGTGCTGTGTATTGCAGATAAAGGCGGTAAAAAACGATTTTATAAAGACATGTTAGATATTGCAGATGAGGAATACAAACTTCACCTCTCAACTTTAGGAGAATAATCTCATGGCTAAAACCTTACAGGAATTATTAGCTAACCGCTCTCCAGAGAGCCAAGCGCGTATTCAAAAAATGGCTGATGAATTACTACTAGAAAATCAGCTGTATCTGATTCGTGAAGAACTCGAAATTTCTCAAAAAGAACTTGCTGAGACGCTTGGAATCAAACAGCCATCACTTTCAGCCATCGAAAATCGTGGCAATGACCTTAAAATTTCAACCATGAAAAAGTATGTTGAAGCAATGGGTGGAAAGCTTCGTATTGATGTAGAGCTTCCGACTGGAAAGCATATAGGATTCAATGTCTAACAATATAAAACTATATAATTTGTATTATAATGATTATTAAATATTTATTTAACAATCATAATCTTGAAATCGTATTTCCAATATATTTAATGCGATTACTATCAATTCAGATAAAGGTATTCTATGTTTGAAGAAGACATCCCCATTTCACCTCACTTTATCTTTTTGGGTTTAATTCAATTGGATGGAGTAGGGTTTCAAACAATTTATAACTTTTTCAACGATGAAAAATCACTTTCAGATCTAATGAGAACAGAAAATTTTAATGATTTTTTCCAATTATTAGGACGAAAAATAAATAATGAAAATGAAAATTTTAATAATTTTAATAATTTTATAAACAACATAATTAAGAATGGAGAAGAATACTTAAAAAAATTAAATAACCGTGGTATTGAATTTTTATTATACAGTGATTACAACTTTCCTCTTTTTCCATCCAATATGAAGATGCCAATTTATTGGCTTTTTATTGAGGGGAAATTGGATAATTTACAAGTTAATAATGCTCTAACTCTTATTGGTTCTCGAGAATCTTCAGAAATTGGTTTTTTTCTTGCTCAAACACTGTTGTTTGGCATAAGTAATACTAAAGAGTCAGTGGTAACAATTAGTGGCTTAGCGGCTGGAATAGATCAAATCGTACATGAAACATCATTATTTTTAGGAATTCCAACAATTGCAGTCCTAGGTAATGGTTTAGATGAAAATTATCCATCTAATTCCAAACAATTAAGACAAGATATCGTCAAAGCTGGCGGGACCATTATTACCGAATATTTTCCAAATATGAAGCCAAGTAAAGAATCATTTGTTCATAGAAATAGAATTCAAGCCGCTTTAGCCAGTACTGTAATTCCTCTTCAATGGAAACAAAAAAGTGGAACTGCTCATACAATACGTTTTGCCTATGAAATGAAAAAACAAATTTGTTTTGTTGAAACAAACATATGTAGGAAATTTTTTACTGAGCACGCTTTAGCAAATTCTAGTGCACAGCGTAACTATGGTGGAGATATTTTTATTTTGCCTAATGCTATAAATGAATTAATAGAAAGTTTAGAACTAAATATTAATGAAGAAGTAGTCTTTCATTCAAAGCAAAAACTTGCTCTGAAAGAAGATAATGTTTGTAAACAGCCAAGCCAAATGGGTTTAGATTTTTAATTATAGAGGTATTCTTAATGGCACAGCTGAAAGCAGTTATTTTTTCTCTTAGAAATGTTTTTTTTATTGAAGAAGATCGAAAATTCGATGAAGTACAATTAAAAAGCTTAATTAATTTAATTCTTCATCTCGCTAAAAAAAGTATCAGTGTCATATTACATAGTAATGACCGTTGGTTTATGTCTAGCGACAATAGTAAGACACTTGCAACATATCTCTCAGAGATAACAGGTCAAGAAATAAAATATTATAATAAATTAGATTATCCATTAATGCCTAAAAAGCCTAGAGCTGATGCTATTCCATTTATATTAAGCAATGAAAACTTAAGAGCAAATGAAATTATCTATGTAGGTTGCAATAAAAATGATTGGCAAGCATGTGTTAATGCTAAAATTTTATTTATAAAAGCTAATTGGATTATAAGTGATGCTGAAATACCTTATGGCTTCAGTTTTGATGACATGGCTGCTTTGGCTCGATTTATAGATATTTGTTGCATTCAAGCAAATACAAACAATTTAATTAGTTATAAAGATGAATATATAGAGTTTTATACTCTATCTCCATTTTCTACTTATAAACATGAGTTTCAAGCCTATTCAACATCCGCTAGAAGTACTGCAAAAAAAATAACCCTTTCAGCAGAACCAGACTTCTGGTTAATGTTGCTTATTGCTAAAATTTACTTCTCAGGTCTATATTCTGAAATTAATACCATTATTACCTTTCCAGGACATCAGCCAGGTTTTGGTAATCCTATAATGGATGAAGCATTAAATGTATTTAGTAAGTGTTTCAGATTATCTTATTTACATAATGGCTTATTTAGGCATACCACATCAATCAAATCTCAAACAGCAAGGACACAAGGAAATGGCGGGGTATTAGGTATTTACAACCACTTAAATACTTTGCAATTAAATCAACATCCTGTGAAATTTGGTACTGTTAGACCTCTTAAAGCCAATCCATACAAAGACAAAACAATATTACTGATTGATGATATTGCTACTGCGGGATATTCTTTTGACGCAGCATCTTTACTCTTAAAAAGGGCAGGAGCAAAACGAGTTATTTGTTTTTCTTGGTTAAAAACAATTAATACTTCATTAAATATTTCTACAACACCATTGCCTGTTAATTATCCTATTTATAGTTGCATACCTAATTCAAGTGAATTTTTCCCTTCCCCAACCCCCTTGCAAATACCTTACAATTCAATTATATCTTCCTCTAATTCTGGTCATGAAATGTCTAAATTATTTGATGATTTTTTAACTTGGGATGAGGCAATATAACTTTAAAAATCTGATATATAGAGCTAGATATTTAAAAAATATTAGCTCTATATTTTTATTTTTTATTTAACATGAAATCTCATATACGAATAACAACTGTAAGCCCCAAATAGAAATGTCCGGTTTTTCCAAAGTAAAAATGTCCGCTTTTAGAATACGCATACAACTAGATTAGATAACGGCATCTTTTTCGGTTGCACCTGTTAGTAATTGTTAAGGTTAAAACTTGAAATTAGAACCTATCAAGACCTATAGTCCAGACTTGATAAAACTTGAAATCAGGACGGCCCTGATTACTGCAAAATACTACATCTCAATTACTGCTCGGACTTGTTCAAAACTTGTCATTTGAGCAGCATTATTCTGCTCGTAGAAAAGAGATTAAGTGTTGAGATGCCCTTATTTGTATATATAAGAATAGGACTATCTCAACAGATAATTAGAAATGATTAAGTGTGCAGATGCTCCATTTTGTATATATAAGAATAGGGGTATCTGCACAGATAACGATTCAGATTACTGAGCCAATAAAAAAGCTCCACATATTTATGGAGCTATTCACCTAAAGCAATTGCAGCTGGTCAGATTGGTAGTGCAAATGCTTGGTCAGGCACAGCAAACAATCTTGGCAGTATGGCAGCGGCTTACGGAATATTGAACAAGAAGGGCGTAATCTGATTGCTAGGTGCTTGTAATGTTTTCAACGCAGCTAGAGATTAATATTTGTGCTATAAAATCCTCATTTCGATGGGGTTTTTATGAGCATAATATTTGGGGTTGTTTCAATAATAATTGGGCTGGCTATATTTTATTTTCTTGGTCTCCAATTTTATAAGCTCGGCCAAACAATCAAATGGAAATACCCAATAATTTATAGAATATATGTGATTTTATGGTCGTTAATTCTTGCGGTTATTGTGTTTTTTATTCTCGCCATGATTGATGACAAGGTGGAAAGCAGAAAGCATGAAAAGCGCATGAGTGAGCTATCCGCTATTGTTGAATCAAAACCATATATTGATAAAACAAACAAGCATGCCGTGGTTAGCGAACTTAGGGCAAAAGGGTATACAGATTATGAAATATATACATCCCTGGAAGAATCCCCACAGCTAAAAGAGTCGTTTGAAAAAGCCAAACAAGAGGGTGGATTTAGCGATAGTCAAATAGCAAAAGATGTTTTTGGATTAGATATTTATAAAAAAGCCCCCAACTAAGGAGGCTATTCACCTAAAGCAGTTGCAGCGTTTCAGCTTTGATTTCCGTTATATCGCGCTCTATCCCTTTGCTGTCCTTCCACTTCCTAGTTTTAAGACTTCCCTCTATAAATACCTTTCCGCCTTTCTTGAGGTACTTGCTAGCAATCTCGGCTAATCGGCTGTTAGTGGTATTTTGTGCCATTCTGTGGCTTCTTTACGCTCGCCTGTAGTCATGTCCTTCCAACGCTGAATGTTGTAACGCTGCCACCGTTGGAGAATTGCTTTGTTTCAGGGTCGCGGCCTAGAACACCCATCACTGTCACTCTGTTTAAGTTCGCCATTCTTCACACCTGTGATTCTTATTGTAGAAATTCCAGACCAATAAAAAAGCCTGTATATCGGGGGAGGTACACAGGCCATTGCTTAGAGCATTCATATACAAGTTGAACACTGTAATCATTATAGAAGGTGTAACTTTAGAGTGTACCCTAAAGTAACACTTTAAAAGTTCGTAAAACCATGTACCATTTAAATGATTTTTAATCATAAGTAACATGTAACTTTGATATTAAAGATTTATAATTTACAAAATTGTTCATTTTTATCCAATTGGGGCGAGAAAGAGTGAAAGGCCAAAAAGTAGGTTATGTGCGAGTGAGTTCGGTCGAGCAAAATACTGGGCGTCAACTTGAGGGGATTGAAGTCGACCGGATTTTTGTTGACCGTGCTTCGGGTAAAAATACTGACCGACCGAAATTTCAAGAAATGTTGAACTATGTCCGGGAAGGGGACAGGGTGATAGTACATTCCATGGATCGTTTTGCGCGAAGCTTAAAAGATTTGGTCACTGAAGTAGATAAACTGGTCAAACGAGGGATTTCCATCCAGTTTGTAAAAGAAAATATTACTTTTACAGCCGAATCCACCCCGATGGATAATTTGATGCTTCAAATGATGGGTGCTTTTGCACAGTTCGAACGTGAGATCATTTTAGAGCGGCAAAAGGAAGGAATAAAACTCGCCTCTGCTCAGGGGAAGTACAAAGGTCGGGTGCATAAACTAAAGCCTGACCAAGCTGAAGCTTTACGACAAGCATGGAAGGAGGGGAAGTATCCATCGAAAATGGCATTAGGGAAAGCTTTTGGGATTAGTCGTCAGGCGGTATACCGATATTTACAAGTTAGTGAATAGCTTATTGGGATTAGCAACTAAATTTAGTTTAACTTATAAAAATCATGAAACACTGTTCGAATTTTAAGCGTGGAACATGAATAATCAATAAAAAGCCGCTCTGGTGCCCTATATTCCAGAACGGCTTGCTTTAATATAATGATATTTAAAGAGAAATATCAAGCATTACGTATAACGTGTATTATGTTAATTTTAGGGAAATTAATCAGTTGATGAAAAATGAAAATAGGAATTTTTTGGTTTTTGCAAAAGCAAGTTATCGGCATAGCTCATCCATTCAATTTAAATGATGCAGATTCAATAGGCTTAATTGATAGTCCATATACACATGTCGATTATTGGAAAAATATGCAAAGTGTATACCCAGAACTACGTCATTATGAATATGAACAGATTCCAAGGGGTAGGGTAGTTTTCGACGCAAATAAAGAAAAAGCAATCGTGTATATGGACAAAAAATTATTTAACACAGTAACAGCCACTAAAATTTATGATTTCTTTGATATTGATTCAGAAAATGCTATTCCAAGAAAAGATCCTCACTATCGTACTTAATTGTTTAATTTAGGCTAAAATGAAATTCTCTTTTAATAGGGGTATGAAGATGAGAAAGCGTTTAAAAGACTATAGCCTTGATCAAATTTCAAATCGTGAAAAGGTTTCGGGTCAAGTATTACCAATCCAATTTAGCAATGACGAAGCGACTAAACGTGTTGTGATGCATAGTGCAAAACGAGTCATTAATCAGCATAAAGCTGAAATCCAAGAGCTTGCTTATAAATGAGTTTGATTAGCTCAACATTCGTCATTGCTGTGCATGATGAGATCCTATTACAAACTGGCGTAGGGCGAATAGGCTGTCATATTGAAAAGCTAGAAAGCGTATTAAGCCGTATAGATCAGCAGATGTATTACAGTAATGTAAGCGACATTTTTGAGATCGCAGCATGGTTTGGTATAGCTATCTCAAAAGGTCATGCTTTTGTTGATGGTAATAAAAGAACTGGTTTAGCTGTAATGCTGACTTATCTCGAAATTCAAGGTGTTACCATTCAGGAACAAACAGGTTTAGATGATTTGATGGTCGATATTGTTGAATCACAAGAAGAACATGAATTATTAGCCAAAATTGTGGCTGAATTCTTATACGAGCTTTCGATAATTTAAACTAAGAAATCAGAATCTGAATATTTGGATCATCGATATTCGATAAAAGATTCTTATAAATTAAATAATTTTCATCCTCTCGGCAGATAAAAAATACTTCTGCAACATGATCATATTGAGGCAACATAGAGAGTATAGTGCCAATCGCAATTTCAGCAGCCTTTTGAGGTGGAAAACCATAAACACCTGTACTAATACATGGAAAAGAAACAGTGAGTGCATGAATTTCATTAGCTTTGAATAGTGCATTACTATAAGCATCACAAAGCAATTGTGGCTCATTGTGTTCGCCATCTAACCATCGTGGTCCAACCGCATGAATAAGGTATTTAGCAGGCAGATTACCTGCTGTTGTTACTTCTGCTTGACCTGTAGGGCATCCACCTTTTTCTTGATTTAGACGAACACATTCTTCTTTCATCAATGGTCCAGCTTTTTTATGAATTACATAATCAAGTCCCCCACCACCAAGCAAAGATTTATTTGCTGAGTTAACGATGGCATGTACAGCAAAAGCTGTTATATCTGCTTGGATGAGATAGACTTTTTTCATAATTAGTTTTATAGAATACCCTTTTGTTTCTTATATTCAGTAATGATTGTTCCTAATTCTGGTTCAAATAATTTGATATATTCATCAGATAGACCTCTACTACTAGATGGATGTGGTAAGCACACAACTTGGCATTGTTCAAAATTATCAAAGTAAACTTTAAATCGAGTACCATCAAAATCTGTTTTTTGTACCATTTTTAAGGGTTCTATTTCTGGACCAACAATAGCAGTAAACCTATCCCAAACATCTATATTTCTCAGAAAATTAATAAGCTTACTACCCATAAATAAAATTACTTTGGGTCTCAAAACTTCAATATGATGAATAAAATTATCAACTGCTTCTTTTTCTAAGAAACGATTATAGCTTTCTATATCTGCATTACTCGTATAGGCCCAATTAGTTTGAATAATACATTTATCAAAGTCTGAACCTAAATTTTCATCGTTTAATGGGTGTCCCCAAAAATTAAACCATTTTTTGATATTTTTATCATAAGGCCAAGTATTGGAAGAAGGACCATACCTTAGGGATTTATTACTAAATGTACATTCAATGCTCATATCTACTGTGGGACGGCTATCGCTTTCATCCAGTTTTTGATCTTCTTTTGACCATCCCCATTCATAGCCACAAATCATTAATCCGTTTTTATCATTAAAGCCTTCGAAAATTGAATTTGCTAAATTTAGATTTCTTTCCATTATTCTTTTCTCAGATGAACTCAAACCTTAAGTTAACACATATATTCAATATAAATCAATTACTTACTTAAAAATAGGTGCTATTGTAATTACATTAACGGTTTTTAGGAGACTCTAGGTATCATCACATTTGTAACAAAAAATATAATTTATATAAATCATATACATAAATATTTTATTTTAGATATGAAAATTAATATTTAACATAAAATTTCTTATACGAAATTTAGTTGTAAGCCCAAAATAGAAATGTCCGGTTTCTCCAAAGTAAAAATGTCCGCTTTTAGATAACTTTAGCAACTCGATAGACAGTTGCAACTCCACAATTCACTGCTTTGGCAATTTCTTCCTTAGTCATATTGCCAGCTGCTAGCAATTCTTTTATTCGTTTGTGCTTAGCCTCATTGGCTTTCTTACCTGTTGGCTTGTAACCCGAACGTGCCAGGCCCTGCTTAATACGTTCTATACGTTTCTCATTGTCTAGGCGAGCCATTGTTGCCAGGAGATCAATCAACATATTGTTGATGAGTTCCAGGATTGAATGAGTAATGCTGTCACTGGTTTGAATCATTTGGTAGGTAGTAGGAAGATCCGCTACGACTAAACGAAGTCCCTTCTCCTGGATCCTGCGCTTCAGCTCTTGAAAATCTCGTTGGGTTAGGCGTGATAAGCGGTCAATACTTTCAACTAACAAGGTGTCACCTTGATTTGCTTCTGACAGCAGCTTATTCAATTCAGGTCGGTCTAACTTCGTACCACTATAGTTTTCCACGTACACAATGGTTTCACCCAAATTCAAGTTTTGGTTTAGATCCTGAAGAATCTGCAAAGCCCTTTCTGCATCTTGATCTTTAGTTGAAGCTCGTAGATAAATACGTGTATTCATTTCTATCATTTAATCTTAATTCTATTAGATTAATGATAACAATATCATTTAGTTATTGCATTAAGTCTAATGATAGATATTGTATGCGATTTGGCTCGCTATCATTCAGCTATACTCTTTTGATAAAAAAAGCATGACTAAAAGCCATGCCTTGGGAATTCGTATAACGCGTATTATGTTAATTTTAGGGAAATTTAAGAATCTCTATGCAATGGTTTATTCAATATTCTTTGATTTCTTATCTTTTAGGTTAATCAGAAATAGCCAATAACATAAGCCAGGAAATAGAGCCATAAAGATAGTCCATGTATCTGTATACATCTTCCACCACTCTTTCGAAATTTCTCCTGTGTGACTCCATCCAAAAAGAATAAAAAATGGAGTAGCAATAATTATAGAGGCAATACAGATAGTTAATAAATTAAGACTGTTATAACGATTTAAAAGAATTGAGAATATGAAGCTGAAAGGTACAGTCAAAATACAATAAGCCAAGTAGACAAGACCGTGCCCTACAAGAACCACTAAAATCGAGTATAGGCTGTATTCCTGATTCATTACGATAAACAGGACTGCTGTGAAAAAAAGTAGTGGTAAAGGAGAAAGTAAGAGAGCTTTTACTATTTTTTCATTTGAGTATTTCACTAATTTAATTCTCTTATCTACTCAATAAACAATAATACTATAACGATTTTATTGGAGGTTTTTTGATTCTATTTAACATAATGGCTGTTATGCAAAGTCGACTTGTAATGCAATTTGCATTACACTGTTCCTAGTACATTAAATACTTGGGAAATATGATGGCTACTGTTAACTTCAGGATCGATGAAGCCCTTAAAGAAAAATCTTATTCAATCCTTAAAGAGCAAGGTATTGCACCTACGGATTTCTTCACTAGTATTCTTGAGTATGTTGCTACGACTGGGAAACTGCCTGTTAAAAAAGCTTTGCTTTCGGAAGAAGATGAAGAATTATTAGCTCTTGTCCGTAAGCGCATTAATGATTCTAAAGAGATGTTTGAGGAAGTCACATTAGATGACTTATAAGCTTTTACGTCACAAGGACTTTACAGCAGAATGGGAAAAACTCCCTGTTGCTATACGAGATCAATTTAAAAAGAAACTAGCCAAAGTCATAGAGCAGCCACATATTCCAAAGAATATGCTTAGAGGCGATCTTGCAGGTTGCTATAAAATCAAATTATTAAAAGCTGGTGTCCGACTTGTCTATCAAGTTAAAGATGATCAGGTAGTTATCCTGCTCATTACCGTCGGAAAACGAGCTGATAGCATAGTTTATGACGAAGCGAAAAAGCGAATTAAAGACTAAAAATGGGAGCTTATAGCTCCCATTTTTGCCTTCGTATGAGGTGTATTATGTTAATTTTAGAAAATCTGTTTTAGTTTGTACCTTTTCAAAATTATGTAAAAAGCAGATAAAACACTTATCCAGAACAAATAATCAAAAATAAAATATAAGAAGATAAATTGATCTATTCCTATAATAATATTTAAAGGATCTAGCGCTATACTCCCACCTGGAGATATTTCACCATCTACTAAAAACTGTAAGGGAAATCCTCCTCCAATGACTTTAACTTTTTCAAGCTTGTCTACAACTATACGATCCACTAATGTATATTTCTGATAAAACAAAGATAAATAAGTAAAAATAAAAGATAAGCAATTGAAGTATAAAAAATTTTTCATAATTTTCTCTCATATGTCTACTAATTTTAACAATTTTTAATCAGAGCTTTTTGGAATAATTTGCTTTAATTTCTCTATTATTTTCTAAAAAAATTCCTTTAATATGAAAAGATTAGAATTTATTTTATTAATTTTCCTTGCAGCCTGTAGTCCAGTTACAGAAAAAATAGAATCAAATATAGTTGTTCCACGTATTCACTATACAGGGGGAGCAGATAATGCAAGTTATAGTGAGGCTAAGCTTATTAAGGAAGGTAAATGCTTATATCTAGAACATGCTGATGGCTCTAAAGTTATGCCAATTTTTGCTACGAAAACTATAGATTGGAATACAGAAACTAAGAGCTTAAAAGTAGATTCAGACACTTATTTTTTAGGTGATAAAGTAGCATATGGAGGGGGCGGCTCCTATCCTCTAGAAAAAAATAATTATTCTTGGATAACTGAAGTAGATCATGGCTGTGATACCTCACAAGTTATAGTTATTAATAAACTCATAAGACCAATTGAAGAACTACCAAAATGAAGAATAGCCTATTTTACTGTCTTACATTAGTTCTACTTATAGGATGCCAGCCATTTGAAAAAAATGGATATATTTTTATTAAAAATCAGACTGATTATCCAATTACAGACCTTAAAGTAACTTATATTAGTGCTCAAAAAACTTATAGCTTAGGTACTCTTTATCCTTATTCAGAATATAAATACGCCATCAATTACGAGCAGCACAATGAGGATTCAATAATCTTTTCATATTTAGATAAAAATCATAAAGAGATTAATCAAGAAGTAGCTACGTATGCAGCCAAATATGATAGGAAAAGTTATGAAATAGTTATTCAATAGAATATAAATTACAATTACTAATTGAACAAAAATACTTCAATTTGAAATTTCAAAAACTTGATTTTTCCACTAAAAAACTATCCACTTAACATAATAGAGCTTATACGAAATGCATATTTTAAATACATAAAAATCAGATACTTGTGTTATAGTGATAGTGCTCGACGATGTCGAAAAGCTGACTTGGAAACAAGTCAGCTTTTTTATGAGCAGTTTTGATAGTTCTTGCCAATAAATCTGACTAAAAATTACGCTTCTCAACTTGATAGATACAATTTTATGATACATTATTGTATATACAAATTTGAATGTTTTTTATGGAACAGTATTTCGAATGGGATGAGGCAAAGAATCGAAAGAATCAGAAAAAGCATGATATCTCTTTCGAGACTGCAAGCCTTGTCTTTGATGATCCATTAAGGATCTCAATCCAGGATAGACATACCGATGGTGAGGAACGTTGGCAAACCATTGGAAGAGTAAAAGGCGTACTAATGGTATTAGTAGCTCACACCATCTTTGATGAAGATGACTGTGAAATCATACGAATTATTAGTGCAAGACAGGTCACTAAAGCGGAGCGAGATAAATATGAGCATGGTTAGATACTCACGCAAAGAACTGAATGAAAAATTCAGCGACAAGCAAGATGCTGAAATTGAACGCTTGCTTGCTAAGGGAACGGTTCCTGACGATCAGCTAGATCTCTCAGATATTCCTGAAGTTACCGACTGGAGTAATGCTGTACGCCACAATCAGTTCTATCGTCCAGTAAAGCAACAAACATCTATTCGTTTAGACGCTGACGTACTTGCATGGTTCAAAGCACAAGGTAAAGGTTATCAGACACGTATGAATGAAATCTTGCGGGATGCCATGCTAAAAGAATTAAAAAATCATTAATAAAAATGGGAGCTTAAGCTCCCATTTTTATTAAGTTAATATCAATTTAAATTAATCGACTAGATATAACTTGTGTTTTTTCTTTGGTAGCTCAACTTTTTCTAAAGCATCAAATGTTAATTGATTAAAATCTGTTTCAGAAATTCCAATCTCATCAAGCATTTGATTCTTATCGAATTTTTCTTGTGAAGCTAAAACAGACATAATTTTGGGTAACATGAGACTCTCATCACGGTGAGTTTCTTCAGGTTCATTAATGTTGTAACCCAATGAGTTAATCTTAATAGAATTACTACGATTAACCCAGTCACTAATTAGCCCAAGCTTATGAGCTTTGTAGTTAATGGATTTTAGAGACGTTCGCCACACCTTCTTATACTCGATCATATTTTCGAGTGAAAGATAGCGTGGCACAGTCGCAAAAAATGCATCTGTTGGCATTAAAAATTCAGAAGAGAATTGATCAGCTTCAGTTTCAAGAGCACGGTTATCTTTCTTGACACGAATTTTCTTATTATGCGTGTGCATAACAACATGGCCAAGCTCATGGGCACAATCAAAACGAGCTCTTTCTGCTGACTTAAATGTATTTAGAAATATGAAAGGACTACCACTTTCATCATCAAAAAAAGATAGCGCATCAATTTCTTCGATTTCTGTGGGCAATCTAAAAACACGTATTCCTTTTAGCTCACACAATGAAACTATATTATTAATGGGCTGACTACCTAAAGCCCATAAGCCCCTTAGCTCTGATGCTAGATGTTCAGCGTATTTAGGCTCTCCCAAAAATTCAGTGATATCTAAATCTGGGCGCTGAAACTTAGGCAACATTACCTTTTGATTCAAGTATTTATTAATACTAATTGCTAAAAGTGTGTACGCCTCATTAGCTTTTCTATGTTGTGCCTTGATACGGGCAACAGATCTATAAAAGATCTGGTCTGTTTCATGTGGTTGTATTTCATTACTTGTAAAAAATGACTTAGGTAAATTTAATACGCGACATATATCATTTTGATCATTTTCACTGATTTCTTTTTCCACATCCAAAAGTTGCTTTACCTTAGAGATAGAACAACTTAATTTGTCTGCGAAATCGGTATTGCTAAGGCCGCGTAACTCTTTAGCAATACGTAAACGATCTTTATTAAACACATTAACCTCAGATTAAATTACAAGCTGAATATCAAAATCATCAGGTTTAATTTCATCAGATGGTTCTAATACTGGCTTAGGATCAGCTTTCACAGGAAGTGTATTATCTATTTCGAAGGCGATTCTGCAAGTATGGTTACTAGGCAAAATAGAGATTTTTTGAGCTTTTGGATCCTGAACAAAACTGGTTGGATATGCAAACTCAAAAGGAATTGTCGGGATATCAGTACTGATATAGGCTGGATGAGATGCGGAAGGAAAATATAAGATCCATGTCCGTAATTTTGTCTCATCATCATAACTAGACTGGTTTTCCTTAATATTTTTTAAGGTCATAAACCCTTTCTTACAATGTGCTGATACAATTTGGTCAGCAATTCCTAAGGCAATGTTGCCACTCATAAAAATAATTTGTATTTTCTTCGCTGTATTTTCAATTCTTGGCTGACTGTCATTATGAAATACCCAATCAGGATCAGATTGTCGAAGCAGCAAAGCAAGTTGCTCTCCAATTTTTCCCCACCGTGCGATAAAGCGAGCGCGGTTATAGTAAGTATTTGTCCTAAATTCAGCATCACCAATCATGATGGCTTGTCTTACTAACTCAAGATCCGGTAATCCTAATAGTTTTGCTTTTGTGATCGCATCTTCGCCTTTGAAAAAGTCGCAGGGCGTGGGTTCAGAGGGTTGCATTGAGTCTTCATCAAGAAGATTTAAATTCATGAGATATATGTCCTAAAATAGCGAATGTCCATTTTATAACATCATTTGATGTTTTAAAAAAGACATTTAAAATATATTTTCTTATTAAAA
Organism: Acinetobacter lwoffii; assembly: GCF_024129855.1. Taxonomy (GTDB): domain Bacteria; phylum Pseudomonadota; class Gammaproteobacteria; order Pseudomonadales; family Moraxellaceae; genus Acinetobacter; species Acinetobacter lwoffii_L. The sequence continues at coordinate 1,148 of NZ_JAMXXC010000034.1, read as the reverse complement.
TTAAAAACTTTTAATCGAAACTCTAATTAGGAATATTTTCTAATTTTAGGTAACAAGCTACTAAGATCCAAGTTTTCGAAAATCAAAACTGTGTTTGATAAAATTTCTATAAATCTATTTATTTAACATAAAATCTCTTATGCGAAGTCAAAAAAGTAACCCCATACCCTTATTGGATAGGAGCTTTGTGGCAAAAAATAGAGTGAATTCGATAAAAAATGAAATCCTCTAATTCTTGTTTTAATTATTTTTTTAACTAAGAATTAGAGGATTAATTTCTTTACCTCTGGAGTTTTATAATTATTGTTATAAGATTTATTAAATCACTTATTGCTCAAATAATCTTCACAATCTGATCATTCGCTCATGGATAAGTGTGATGTAAATCACAAAATCAATCAGATCTAAAAATCACACAATTACACTATTTATGATGAGCGAATTGTTCTTTTAATTTTCTGATCAGTCTTGTATTGCGACAAAGCATAGACCGCCCAGATGGCAGCCGGGATCCAACCTAAAACTGTAATCTGAAGTAGCAAACAAATGATGCCTGCAAATGGTCGCCCTATGGTGAAAAACAGCAGCCAGGGAAAAATTAAAGCAATTAGCAATCTCATTTCAAATTCCTATGTATCTTTTCAAAAAATTAATAATTAAATGCGGGCAGATCAAACAGCTTACGATCTCTTTCATCCATTAAATATTTATCCATCTGAGCAATCAGTTTTGCTCTGGCTTGTTCATCTTCTTCGGTAATTTTCAACATGCAGGATCCGATTAAAATCTTGCGTCTGGTATCATCCTTTCGAGCCTGTTCTTTCTCTTTGGCACGTTCTCTTGCCAGTGCTGCCTGTCTTTGAGCCTTTAACTGCTTTAGCTTTTCTTCCTGTGCCTTGATTTTACTGTCTAGTGTTTCAGTAACGCTCATAATCCAATACCATCATCCTAGGAAACCATCCCTAACATAAGCGCACTTGAATATGCATTCAAGGTGCTATATGTATAGTAATGTTTTCCTCGAAGAGCGCACTTATGCAAACTACGTTTGCAAGTACGATTGGGGACTCCCCAATACCCCGACAACCGTATCCACGGTTGTATTTCACTACGTGAAAATTTAAAAGCGAAAAATAGGCATGGCGATT
>NZ_JAMXXC010000033.1:0-20948 GCF_024129855.1 Acinetobacter lwoffii | reverse complement strand
CAGCCCAAAGAATGATTTCACCTTGAAAGTGCCGACCGTGGAAGGGATTCATCTGCTGTATCTCGAAATAAATAAGATATTTAGCTTATCACGTCAGCCTATTTGCAACAGTGCCTAAATTTGCTGCCTCTAAACGATGACATTATTGTCAAAATGCAGGGTATGGGTGGCTCCCCTTAGGGGCATAATTTGTTGAATCCTAGGTTACTATTAAAAAATCAGAAAAAATAGGAGTTTAGAGCTCCCATTTTTTGTTAGCTTTCTAAGTCCCTATGTTAATTTGAAGAATACTTCATCATAACGTCCGAATACAGCTATATTTTTTTGATTTCTACAATATCACTTGATTCAATGAGCGATTGGATATTATCAAATAAACTTTGAATATAATCAGACGCTATATGGATATCTAAATCCTCCCTGCTACGCCATTCTTCTAAGAAAAAATATCTACTCGAGTCATTTTCGCTAATATAAAGCTCATATTTCAAGCATCCTTCTTCGTTAAGTGTAGGCTCTATTACACTTTTTAAAAGCGCTTCTAACGTCTCTTTTTGATCTGACTTTGCCTTAAAGTTCGCAATTATTGAAATAGTCATTATTTCACCTTTAATTTGTTTAGAAGTTTTCTAGTACAATTTTGCCTTTTGACTTGCCTGATTCAAGCAACTTATGCGCCTTCTCCAAGTTTGCAGCGTTAATTTTGCCTAGATTTTGGTTGAGGGTACTTCTAATTTTTTGCTGGTCAACTAATTGGGCAACCTGTTGCAATAGATTACCTTGCTTTTCAATATCATCGGTTTCATACATTGAACGAGTGAACATTAACTCCCAATGGATAGAAATAGATTTAGTCTTAAACGGCATAATATCAAATGTTTGTGGATCATCGATCAATCCAAGCTTGCCTTGTGGTGCAATCAGAGAAACTATTTGCTGGATATATGTTTCTGTATGATTTGTAGAGAATACGTATTTTGGTTTTGCAATGCCTAGTGTCTCGATTTGTGCATTTAAATCTTTGCTATGATCAATGACATGGTCGGCACCAAGTGATTCCACCCAAGATTTCGTTTCTTCACGTGAAGCTGTTGCTATAACGGTCAGATTTGTTTTTGCTTTTAGGAGTTGGATAGCAATTGATCCTACACCGCCTGCACCACCAATAATCAGAATACTGCCAACATCTGTTTCTGAAATTTGAAACCGATCAAACAGCATTTCCCATGCCGTGATAGCAGTTAATGGCAATGCTGCTGCTTCTGCATTAGATACTGTAATTGGTTTAAGACTGATAATTCGTTCATCGACTGCTTGAAACTCAGCATTACTACCATCTCGGGTTAAATCGCCAGCATACCAAACAGACTCTCCTACTTTAAACGAGGTAACTTTTGGGCCAACTTCGATAATTTCCCCAACGGCATCCCAACCTAAAATACGATTATTTGCTTCAGACGAATTTTTTCTCACTTTGGTATCAACTGGATTCACAGAGATTGCCTGAACTTTTACCAGTACATCACGCTCCTTAAGTGTAGGCTTCGCTTTTTCAATATCTACCAATGAATTTTTAAAATCATCATGATTATTTATAACATACGATACGGCTTTCATAGATTTGTCCACAACTTTAAAAAAAATAGAGTAAAAATGGAAGCGAAGTGCTCCCATTTTATGTTATTCAATAATTAAAACTCTTGGCTCGTTGGGCGCAAAACAATTTCATTAATATCTACATCCGCAGGCTGTTCAATTGCATAAGCAATTGCTCGAGCGACTGAGTCAGCTGGTATGGCTTGTCTGTAGAAATCAGTAACAAACTCTGAACTTTCTTTATGAGAAGAACCAAATTTTAGTTCTGACTCAACTGCACCAGGCTCAATAGTAGTCGTTCTAATTGTTCCCCCAACCTCATGACGAAGGCCTTCAGAGATGGCTCTTACAGCAAACTTAGTACCGCTATAAACAGTACCTCCCGGACTAAATACTTTTATCCCTGCAACAGATGCGAGATTAATAAAGTGTCCAAAGTTTTGTTTTTGGAAAACAGGTAGGGTAGCTGCTATACCATAAAGAACACCTTTAATATTAATGTCGATCATACGATCCCATTCATCAACTTTTAGCTCACTTAATGGTGCAATAGACATTAATCCAGCATTGTTTACCAATACATCGATTTGACCAAATGCGCTTAATGCCTTTTCAATAAGTGCTTGTACTTCATGTGGTTTGGTTATATCCATACCAATAAATTCAGCTTGACCACCTTCAGCACGAATGTCGTGAACAATAGCCTGTAATTTTTCAGTACGTCTAGCACCAAGTACAACCTTTGCACCTTTTTTAGCAAGTAAGCGAGCAGTAGCCTCACCTAAACCACTACTTGCACCAGTGATAACAATAACTTTATTTTCTATATTATTCATACAAGTAACCTTCAACCTATCTGTCAATCATATTTGATGGATTAAGTATTACAGCCTTGTTAGGTATAATAAATGAATAATATTATCTTTCAGAATTCCTATTTACGGAATAATTACCAGAACACAGGATTGGACATGCAGAACAAATTGGAAATGATGCGTATCTTTTGTGTCGCAGCAGAGTCTCGAAATTTTAAAGAGGCAGCAACTCAGCTGGGTATTTCCCCGCAGCTAGTGACACGGGCAATAAAAGAGCTAGAAGAGCAGCGCGGAGAGATTCTGTTCTACAGGAGTACTCGACAAATTAAAATTACCGCTGATGGTGAGCGTCTGGCAAAGCAAGCACGTTTTGCGGTGGGATCGATCGATGCTTTGTTTGTAAAAGACACCAAGGAAAAACGAGATGAAATGCGTGGGACTGTCCGTCTTACTGTGTCGTCTGTGTTAGGGCGCAAATTGGTAGTACCCGCACTAGCAGAATTTGCCACACGTTATCCAGATATTGTCGTGGATTGTGTGCTAACAGATTCACACTCGGATGTGATCGATGAGCGGATAGATATCGGGATCAGATTTGGATTTTTGCCGGACAATCGATATGTGGCAAGGGAATTGGCTAAAGTGAACTTTTATTCTGTGGGTACGCCAGAGTTAATTGATAAGGTTGGAATGCCTAAAAAAATTATTGATCTTGATAAATACCCTCTAACAGCACTAGTCGATCATAAAACAGGGCGTTACTGGCCATGGACATTCACCGAAAGTCGAAGCTTTACGCCATCAAATCCCCGTTTTATTACAGATGATCTTGAAGCTGAATTTCAAGCTATTCTCGCTGGAGTCGGATTCGGACACATGCCTGGATTTCTAGTTTTGCCGTGGCTTAGGAGTGGTAAGCTCATTCAGATACTTCATGAGGAAACCTCTCCCGTTTGGCGCCTGTATTTATATCGTCCACAGCGGGGCCCGACACCTTTGCGAATCCGAGCATTGTTTGATTACTTAGCGGAAGTGCTGGGCCGTATAGAAACCTGAATCAGATAAGACCATCACGTATCTAGAGTAACTACAATTTTTCCTATTTGCTGATTTGATTCAAGATAGCGCTGAGCGTCATGCATGTCCTCAAAGTTAAAGCAACGGTCGATCACTGGACGAAGATATCCTGCACCTATACTGCTAAGAATAAATCGTCTGGCTTGCTCCCTTAGAACAGGGTCATGCAGAACCTCAAGGAACAAAAAACCTCGCATGGTTAAGCTCTTGCGTAATGCAACTTTAAGCGGAAATGGTGTGATCTCAGGGCTAAGTGCACCATGCATAACCATCGTTCCTCCTACAGACATCGCTTTTGCAATCTGTTCAATATGAGGCCCTCCTACAGCATCGAAGGCGACATCAAGATGTTCTCCACCTAAACGTAATACAAGCGCCTCATACAAATCTGGTTCATCTTCAGTGGCTATAACATTTTTAACACCGAGATCCAGTAAACGTTGCTTTTTCTCTATCGTCTGTGTACTTGCAATGACCTTAGCTCCCGCTGCTTCAGCTATCTGTATCGCAGCTAGTCCTACGCTACTTGAAGCTGCTGTGATCAAGATCGTTTTTCCTTTCGAAACTCCACCAGCATGGATTACACCACCCCAAGCCGTCAAATACTGCATCCAGATTGAAGAAGCTTCTTCCCAGCTTAAACTATCGGGTTTGTGAACTAAAAAAGTTTCTGGAATCAGGAGCTTGTCCGCATATGTCCCATATTTGGCTAGATTGTCAGTCGGAAGAATCGATACTGCATCTCCTGGAGAAAATTGGCGTACACCTTCACCTATCGCAAGAACTATGCCTGCTCCCTCATATCCCAGACGAGAAGGAAATACTGCCTTTTGAATATAAGTACCACGCCGAAACATTACATCAGCCCGGTTGAGTCCGATCGTTTTCATCTGGATTAGAACTTCTCCTGCGGCTGGTAAAGCAACAGGAAGTGTTTCTAATGTCAGAACGTCTGTATCTCCAATACTATTGAAGCGCCAAGTCTTGGCCTGAAGTGCGTTAAATGACATCAATCACGACCTTAATATTGGCAGAGCGATCTTGAACAGCATCATGAGCCTCAATCGCTTGGTCTAGAGTAAAATGACGAGGATCAACAATAGGACGCAGTTTACCTTCCTCAACAAGACGAGTCGCGATCTTAAGGATATCACCATGATGAGCACGGCGATTGCCTGTTAACATCGGCATTAGGACGAATACGCCAGACACTGTGGCACACCGTAGAGATGAACTCGCTAAATTATGATTACCAAATGCAGCACAGCTGGTAATGTGGCCATAGTGAGTTGTCATGGAAAGTGAAGCTTCGAGTACTGGACCACCCACAGTGTCGTAAACAATGTTAAAACCTTGACCCTCAGGGCTTGCAGCAATAATGTCATCGGAAGATGCTGTTGTGTAATCGAGAGGTGTTGCACCGAGTTCTGAAATCAGTGATTGATCAGCTGTACGACCAGTCGCCCAAACATTTGCATCAAGTGATTTTGCAAGCTGAACAACCATATAACCAACGCCACCAGCACCACCCTGAACCAGTACAGTTTGCCCTGGTTGGACCTTCGCGTTATCCACTAAACCTTCCCAAGCGGTGAGGAACGTCAATGGTAGTACTGCTGCCTCGCGCATAGAGATATTCCGTGGCTTTAATGCGATCAGATCAGCATCTACGACAACATATTCTGCTAAAGATCCTTGAAGACCACGAACGCCACCAATCAGACCGTAAACTTCATCCCCGACGTTGAAGTCGGTGACACCTTCACCAACAGCAGTTACAACCCCAGCCATATCTGTTCCCAACACGGCAGGAAGCTCTGGCATAGCATATGGTGCTTCACCAAGACGAATTTTATAATCAATAGGGTTTACACCACTAGCATGAATACGTACCAGAACTTGCCCAGCCTCAGGGTGAGGTATAGGGAGTTCTACACGTGTAAATTCATGATCACCAAAATTTTCTAAGATAAGAGCATTCATCATCTTATTCATAATTGTTCCTTATTTTTAACTGGGGGATGATGTGCACAGTACCAAAGTAAATTAATCCAATAAATGATATTTATAGGATTTAATAATTCCTAAATAATGAATAATAAATATCATCCGCTCACTAAAAATATTCTAGTACAGTCTGTAAAGGCAGTTTAATCTAAACTGTCGGTAGTATTTTCAAGGCTTGAAACGTTCAAAATATCTACAAAGTAGCTAAAATTTGAAACATAATTCTAAAAGGTCACAGCATTACAAAGAACATGAGACAAAATAAAAAATGGGAGCTAAAAGTCCCATTTTTTTTGTGACTTTCGCATAAGCTCTATGATGTTAATTTAAAAAAACTAAAAACAGGGATAGAAAATTTTCGCTAAAGATCTTTTTAATTTTCGATTTATAAAAAATATTGCTTTTTTTATACTATGGGGTACTATAGTATAAATGCTAGCAAATAAGGAGGTCTGATGCCTAATCAGGTTGACGACAAAAAAAAGATTCTTCTACGCGTCAGAAAGATCAAAGGTCAGACGCAAGCGATTGAAAAAGCGTTAGAAGATAATGTGGAATGTGGTGCAATTCTGCAACAAATATGCTCTGTGCGTGGTGCTATTAATGGTTTAATGAATGAAATGTTGGAGGTTCATTTAAAGGACACATTAGTATCAGGTGAAACCACAGAACAACAACGAAAAGAAGAATTGGCTGAAATCGCCAAGATTCTAAAATCATATTTAAAGTAGATCTGTATAAGGAATTATTCCATGAAGTCACGTGCTGCCGTTGCGTTTGGTCCTGGTCAACCTCTTCAAATTGTTGAAGTTGATGTTGCACCACCGAAGAAAGGTGAAGTATTAATTAAGATCTCCCATACCGGTGTGTGTCATACAGACGCATTTACTTTATCTGGCGATGATCCTGAAGGTGTTTTTCCCGCTATTCTCGGGCATGAAGGTGCTGGTGTTGTAGTTGAGGTTGGTGAAGGCGTGACTAGCGTCAAACCAGGTGATCATGTTATTCCACTTTACACTGCTGAATGTGGCGAGTGCGTATTCTGTAAATCTGGAAAATCGAACTTGTGTATTTCTGTTCGCGAAACTCAAGGTAGAGGCGTAATGCCAGATGGTACCACTCGTTTTTCCTACAATGGTCAACCGATTTACCACTATATGGGCTGCTCAACGTTCAGTGAATACACTGTAGTGGCAGAAGTATCATTGGCTAAAATCAATCCTGAAGCCAATCACGAACATGTCTGCTTACTGGGTTGTGGTGTCACAACGGGTATCGGTGCAGTACACAACACGGCTAAAGTACAAGAAGGTGATAGTGTTGCGGTCTTTGGTTTAGGTGGTATTGGTTTGGCAGTCGTACAAGCCGCACGTCAAGCTAAAGCAGGACGTATTATTGTGGTTGACATGAATCCAGATAAATTTGCGCTGGCAAAAGAGTTTGGTGCAACGGACTTCTTGAACCCTAAAGATTACGATAAACCAATCCAGCAAGTCATTGTCGAAATGACTGGCTGGGGTGTAGATCATTCATTTGAATGTATTGGTAACGTGAATGTGATGCGTGCAGCTCTTGAAAGTGCACACCGTGGCTGGGGACAATCCGTAATTATTGGTGTAGCTGGCGCAGGTCAGGAAATCTCTACCCGTCCATTCCAACTGGTTACTGGTCGTAAATGGCTAGGTTCTGCCTTTGGTGGCGTAAAAGGTCGTACGCAACTTCCAGGAATGGTTGAAGATGCCATGAAAGGTAAAATTCAATTAGAACCATTTGTGACACATACGATGGGCTTGGATCAGATCAATGAAGCCTTTGATCTAATGCATGAAGGTAAGTCAATTCGTACTGTAATTCATTACGAATAATTCCGTCAGACCTTATAGTTTTCCATGCATGTGAATCATGAATGACATTCATGGAATCCTCTAAAACGGCACATTATCTGTAAAGCCGATCTATCTGTGTAGGCATCGTGTATAGGTTCAACAAACCTGCCTACATTTTAAATCTTAATCACTATTCTCTGTGGAGAATGTCAGACTCTTTGTTTACTCGATTTCTCATGAAGTCTTGCTCAACATAGGTAATTGATTATGGAAATAATTGAGAAACATGCTTCTTTTGGTGGATCGCAAGAAGTGTATCGCCATCAGTCAACAGCATTAAACTGTTCAATGAAATTCTCAATATATCTGCCACCTCATGACAAAGATGAGCGGTTGCCAGTTTTATATTGGTTATCAGGGCTGACTTGCAACGAACAGAACTTTATTACTAAAGCCGGAGCACAAAAGTATGCGGCTGAACATAAAGTCATTATTGTTGCAACAGATACCAGCCCACGTGGAGAGGATGTACCAGATCATGCAGATTATGATTTAGGCCAAGGCGCAGGATTCTATGTGAATGCAACACAAGCACCCTGGTCGCAGCATTTCAAAATGTATGATTATATTGTGGAAGAGCTCAGAAATCTGATTGACCTAAATTTTCCGACCAATCAAGTCCAAAGTATTATGGGTCATAGCATGGGTGGTCATGGTGCATTAGTAATTGGGTTAAAAAATCCTGAGCTGTATAAAAGTATTTCTGCTTTTGCACCAATTGTTGCACCTAGCCAAGTACCTTGGGGGAAAAAGGCTTTTACACACTATCTAGGTGAAACCGAAACTTTATGGAAAAGCTATGATGCGATTGAATTAATCAAAAACGCTGAAGTTCATTTACCTATTTTAGTCGATCAGGGAACAGCTGATGATTTTCTTGAAGAACAGTTAAGGCCTAAGCTTCTTAGTGATATTTGTTTGGAACAAGAATATCCTCTTACACTTAACCTAAGAGAAGGGTATGACCATAGCTATTACTTCATTGCGAGCTTTATAGAGAAACATATAGAGTTCCACAGCAAATTCCTAGCTAAATAACTTTCATAGATATGAGGATGTACAATGTTGTTCTTGAGTGCTTCTTGAGCAATATAATTTCCAGATGAAGAGGTCAGGTTATAAATCTAAGGTAGAGTCAATTGATCCTTATATAACTAAGATTGAATTTAATCATCTCATATCTTAATTTTTTGATTCAAATGTTATTGATATTAACTTGAATAAATTCATAGCATTATGTCGAAATAAAAACCTAAATTTTGGCTCAGCTATGGGATGTTTTTTAACTTTTATACAACAAAACTTTCTGACATGCATACATTAGCAATGACAGAATCAGTTTGAATTTTAATCAATTGTGGAGTTTTAGTCATGCTTAAAACAGCTTTATATGTCCGTCTTGAAGCTAAACCGGGTAAAGAAGACGAAGTGGAAGCTTTCCTTAAAGCCGGTTTACCTATTGTAATGGAAGAACCTGCGACAGTTGCGTGGTTTGGCTTACGTCTTGGACCTACAACATTTGGTATTTTTGATGCATTTCCTGATGAGGCGGGTCGCCAAGCGCATTTATCTGGCAAGGTTGCAGCTGCGTTGATGGCTCAGGCCGAAGAGCTATTTTCAGAGCCACCGTCTATTGAAAAAGTAGATGTTTTGGCGAGTAAACTACCAGCTTAAACCGACGCTTAAATGTATGAGGGTGCTGCCTGAAATTTTGAATGAAAGGCAGCACTTTAACGCTTTGAGGTTTGTCAGAGGCTTTTTATTCAAGTTGGGCTACTTTATTTATTGGCTTAATCCCATCATTTAAATGGGTCAATATCCAAAACAGGGCAGGGTAAATATACGAATGCAACTATTTACATGCTTTATATTGAACCAATCTATCTAATTTACTGTCGCATTTGTACATCTGCTAAACCCTGCCAATCTGCTTTTAAAATATTCAATCATTGCTATTTTGTATGAGCCATTCACTGTTTTAGCCAATGCGTTCACGACCATGTCAATAGTCATACATGTTGATACTTTCCATCCAACAATCGCTCGTGAAAATACATCAATAATAAAAGTGGTATAGAACAAGCCTGAATGTGTTTAACCATCACTCAAGTCGCAAGATGAAATAATTTTTTTATAAAAATAGACGACTGGTCTATTTTTATGTATAGTTAGCACATGGTGCAGTCAAAAGCCGCAGTGTTGTCCAATTTTTTAAAGTTTATTTGATGAATAACGGTGGTTTTTCAAATCAATTAGCTGATCATCCTAGGATAAAAATATGCTGAATTTTAACTTTTATAATCCGACCCGCATTATTTTTGGTGGCGATACAATAGCTAAAATCAATGACTATGTGCCTACAGAAGCAAAAGTATTAATGTTGTTTGGTGGTGAAAGTGCACGTAAGAATGGTACTTTAGCTGAGGTGCGTGAAGCATTAGGTGCAAGAGAAATTCATGAATTTGGCGGAATTGAGCCGAATCCGAGTTATGAAACCCTCATGAAAGCTGTAGAGCTGATTCGTGAACAAAAGATTGATTTCTTGATGGCTGTCGGTGGTGGATCGGTAATTGATGGTACTAAATTTATTGCAGCAGCAGTCAATTATACAGGGGATACATGGGAGATTTTAGAAACCCATGGTACTAAAATTACTCAAGCTTTGCCTTTTGCGAGTGTACTCACCCTTCCGGCAACTGGTTCAGAAATGAATAGCGGTGGGGTAGTCACCAGAAAATCGACCCAAGCCAAATTGTCATTTAGCAGCCCCTATGTTTTTCCGCAATTTTCCGTACTGGATCCGAATAAAACTTTTAGCTTGCCGACGCGCCAATTAGCAAATGGCGTGGTCGATGCATTTGTTCATGTCATGGAACAGTACTTAACTTACCCTGTCAATGCACAAGTACAAGATCGTTTTGCCGAAGGTCTATTGCAAACTCTGATTGAGATTGGACCGAAAATCTTGGAAGATTCAGCAGATTATGACACGCGTGCGAATTTGATGTGGGCTGCTAGCATGGCACTGAATGGGCTAATTGGAGCTGGTGTACCACAAGATTGGTCAACCCATTTGATTGGACATGAGCTCACGGCTTTATATGGTATTGATCATGCTCGTACCTTGGCCATTGTGTTGCCGTCCAATCTACAAGTGCGTCGTCAAGAGAAGCGAGAAAAATTACTACAGTATGCAGCTCGTGTCTGGCAGATTATCGAAGGTGATGAAGAACAACGTATTGATACTGCTATTGCTCGTACTCGAGCCTTCTTTGAGCAACTTGGATTGCCGACTCGTCTTAGCGATTATGGACTGGGGGAGACAGATATTGAGATCATCATTACGCAACTTAAATCACATAATCTTACACAGCTAGGCGAACATAAAAATGTTTCATTAGAGATCAGTCGCCAAATTCTCGAGATGAGCATCTAAGCTAAATGCGCGTATCTGGCATGCTCTGACCCTGTAACAATGCTCCTCAATCATGAAAATTATCGAAGAAATAACATGAAAATTTTATTCGTTTTAACCTCACATGATCAACTTGGCAATACTGGTAAGAAAACAGGTTTCTGGCTAGAAGAACTTGCTGCACCGTATTACACCTTTATTGACTCTGGTGCTGAAGTTACGCTGGCGTCGCCTCAAGGTGGGCAGCCACCACTAGATCCGAAAAGTAATTTAGCCGATGCTCAAACTGAAACCACTCATCGTTTTGAAGCAGATCCAACTGCAATGCAAGCATTAACACAGACGCATAAACTTAGCGAAATTTCTGTAGCTGATTATGATGCAGTGTTTTATCCAGGCGGGCATGGCCCATTGTGGGATTTAGCAGAAGATCCGATTTCAATTTCTCTGATTGAACAGGCGATTCAGTCTGGCAAACCTGTTGCAGCAGTGTGTCATGCCCCGGGTGTTCTTCGTCATGTGAAAGCGAGTAATGGAGCGCCTTTAGTTAGCGGTAAATTAGTGACTGGTTTCACCAATACTGAAGAGGCCGCTGTAGGTTTGACTGAAATTGTACCATTTTTAGTCGAAGACATGCTTAAACAAAACGGTGGTCATTATTCTAAAGTGGATGATTGGCAAGTACATGTTCAAGTAGATGGCTTGCTGGTTACTGGACAAAATCCAGCATCTTCTGCTGCAACTGCCTCAGCATTACTTCAATTGTTGAAATAAAGAGTAGCTAGTGTCTGTTGTGGTGCTTACCAGTGAATAAACTTCTGACTCTGAGCAACTGGCGCAATAAGCAAAATAATCCTCACTTAATGGTGAAGGGCCTGAGTGAATAGCTTTCCTTTATTTATTTTTCTATATACAGGAAGGATGGGTATTTAATTTAGATCAATTAAGTCATGACGACTTGGATACAGTGAAATGAAAGACAGTAAACTTTTTCAAAATTTAAGCTTAGGCTCTTATGCTTTGCAAAACCGTATTGTATTGCCACCATTAACGCGGTCGCGTAGTACTCAGCCAGGGAATATTCCAAATGAACTGATGGCAACCTATTATCAACAGCGTGCCGGGGCAGGATTTATGGTCACCGAAGGTACGCAAATCGAGCCACGTGGTCAAGGCTATGCTTGGACTCCCGGTATTTACAGCCCTGAACAGATTGCTGGATGGCGTAAAGTGACGGAAGCAGTGCATGCTAAAGGAGGCATTATTTTTGCACAACTTTGGCATGTTGGGCGTGTTTCACATACATCTTTGCAACCCGATCATGCATCACCGGTCGCGCCTTCGGCTATTAAGGCTGATAGTAATGTTAAAGTCTTTATTGAGACCGGGCCCAATGCAGGTGCCTTGGCTGATCCTTCAATGCCACGTGCTTTAAGCAATGCAGAAGTTAAAGAATTAGTGCAACTCTATGCTCAAGCTGCACGCAATGCCTTGGCTGCTGGTTTTGATGGGGTTGAAATTCATTGTGCAAATGGTTATTTGGTAAATCAATTTATCTCTGCACATAGTAACCACCGTGAAGATGAATATGGTGGATCATTAAACAATCGTTTGCGTTTTTTACGTGAAGTAGTAGAGGCAGTTGCTGAGGTGGTTGGTGCAGATCGCTTAGGAGTGCGTTTTGCCCCGCTATTTGAAAGTACAGAGGAAGATCGTGTTTACATGGGGTTAGTTGAAGATGATCCACATGTGACCTATATTGAGGCCATAAAGATACTTGAAGAAGTTGGGATTGCCTATTTATCTATTGCAGAAGCTGATTGGGATAATGCACCAGAACTTCCTCATGATTTTCGTAAAGATGTCAGAGACACTTTCAGTGGTCGGATTATTTATGCAGGTCGATATACGGCAGAAAGAGGGACTCGAATTTTAGAGGCAGGGCTGGCCGATTTAATTGCATTTGGACGCCCATTTATTGCGAATCCAGATTTACCCGATCGCATCGCCAATGGTTGGCCATTGAATGCAGTAGATGCAAGTACTATGTATGGTGGGACGGAAAAAGGCTATATTGATTATCCAGCTTACGCAGATTAATCTCGACTAAGTGAGTTATTTTGCCAACCTTTGTGGTTGGCAAAATAAGAACTTAGGATTGCTGTTGCCAGCATAACTTCTTCTTAAAACAAATTCTTAAAATTTTTTAGCTGTGTAATGAGCCAACCTGCCAGTGGGAAAGAAATTAGTTGCGTTACTGGCACTAATACTATGACTTCAATCAACACCATCATCGGGAAACTTTGATGCTCAGTAATTGGCTTTAATAAAGTGAGTACCAGTAATAGTGTGGGATATAAGCCTAAATAACCAACTAAAATACGAGTCATGAGGCCTTTAGAAGGAGAATTCATTGTGCGCTATACTCATGGATTGTAAATTGATCTAATAGCAACACAATAATAGGTAATCATTGGACTGCTATCATGAATTATTAATTATGTAGTTGATATTTAATTTTTATGAATCTTCACTTTTTAATAGAAATTTAGTTGCTCTCAGAGCTTGATGTAATGGTGTTTTATCTTTTTGCAACTTACTCAGTAATGCTGCACCTAACCACATTTGGTAAAGTACTTGTGCCAAAGTAGAGGCCTCGGTATCTGCTTGGATAGACTGATCCTGTTTTCCCAAATCAATTAAACCAGCAATACGTTGGATTACATCATCAACGCCAGCGGACATAATCGAGCGCATATCTTCAGATAGATCGGCAACTTCTGCGGCAAGTTTCACAATTAAACAGCTATCCGCCCAACCACACTGTGTTTCAGGATCTTCTATCCATAAATTAAAATACTCAATCAGCTTTTGATAAGGGGATTTATCACAACGCCATACATCATTTAAACGGACTTGGTAATTGTCTACATAATGCTGTACCAATTCACATCCGAAAGCTTCCTTAGATTGGAAATAATGATAAAACGAGCCTTTAGGGATTTCACAGCTCTGTAAAATTTCCTGTAATCCTACGCCAGTAAAACCTTTATGCAAAATCAGGTCTGAACTGGTGTTAAGAATGTGTAAGCGCTTCGCTTCAGACTTTTTAATAGGAGTAGGCTTCATATTAATTATTTACTCTATTGTAAAAAATAGACCAGTCGTATTGTTTTTTATTATAACTCATCTACAATGGATGTAAAGAAATTTTAATCACAGTTTTTGATTGTGAAGAAAAATACTTTTAAATAAAACATGGAGTTATATGTGTGAAAACAGTTATTAATCAACGCATCGTTTTAGCTAAACGGCCAGTGGGTGAGCCAAAACACAGCGATTTTCGTATTGAACAAGTTGAGCTCAATGAACTTAAACAAGGCGAGATATTGTTAAAAACCATTTACTTGTCACTCGATCCTTATATGCGTGGTCGCATGAGCGATGCTCCTTCATATGCAGCACCGGTTGAAATTGGCGAAGTGATGGTCGGTGGAACAGTCAGTCAAGTGGTGGCCTCTAAAAACCCAAAATTCAAAGAAGGCGAGTGGGTTCTTTCCGGAAATGGCTGGCAGGGCTACGCAATTTCTAATGGGTCTGCCTGTCAAAGCTTAGGTATGCAACCTGAACATCCATCTTGGGCATTGGGTATTTTGGGAATGCCAGGATTTACTGCTTATATGGGGTTGTTGGACATTGGTCAGCCTAAAGCCGGTGAAACATTAGTCGTTGCAGCTGCAACGGGACCTGTTGGTGCTACGGTTGGACAAATTGGCAAACTTAAAGGTTGTCGCGTGGTTGGCGTCGCAGGTGGGCCTGAAAAATGCCGTTATGCAGTAGAAGAACTCGGCTTCGATGCTTGTATCAATCATCATGATGAAAATTTTGCAGAACAATTACAACAAGCAGCTCCCAACGGTATTGATATTTATTATGA
This sequence comes from Acinetobacter lwoffii, assembly GCF_024129855.1. Taxonomy (GTDB): domain Bacteria; phylum Pseudomonadota; class Gammaproteobacteria; order Pseudomonadales; family Moraxellaceae; genus Acinetobacter; species Acinetobacter lwoffii_L. The sequence goes on along the minus strand of NZ_JAMXXC010000033.1, from coordinate 6,215 downwards.
GAATGTCGGGGGTAAAGTGTTTGATGCGGTATGGCCATTGCTTAACTCTGCGGCACGTGTACCGGTGTGTGGTGTGGTTTCCCAGTATAACGCTACCGAGCAAGCACAAGGGCCAGACCGTTTACCGGGCTTTATTTCCACCCTTTTAAAAAAGCGTATTCGCATGCAAGGCTTTATTATTTTTGATGATTATGGCAGTCAGTATCCGGAATTCTATCAGCAAATGTCTGAATGGTTGAAAGACGGAAAAATCAAATATAAAGAGCATATGGTGCAAGGTTTAGATAACACGATCAATGCTTTCAATGGTATGTTGAAAGGCGAAAACTTTGGCAAAGTGGTTGTAAAAATTTAAAAAAATAGGAATTATCATGATCACACTACATCATTTAGATCAATCACGTTCTTTTCGTATTTTGTGGTTACTTGAAGAAATCAAGCAGCCCTATGAGCTGAAACGCTATTATCGTGACTCAAGCACGCATTTGGCCCCTGACTCTTTAAAAACCATTCACCCTTTAGGGAAATCTCCAGTATTGGAATGGGATGGCAAAGTTATTGCAGAGTCAGGCGCAATCGTTGAGTTATTAATTCAGAAACTTGCGCCGCATTTAGCACCAGATATGGATGAATCTACCTATGTCGATTATCTACAGTGGATTCATTTCTCAGAAAGCTCTGCCATGCTGCCATTTTTGTTAAAAACGTTTAATACGATAGAAACCAAGCAGGGCACGAAGTTGGTATTTCTAGAAAATTATACTCAAGTTGAGTTCGATAAAGTATTTGGCCATTTAAATGAATATTTAAAAGATAAAGAATTTCTAGTGGCAGACCGTTTAACCGGTGCTGACTTCATGATGGGCTTTGGACTACATGCTTTAGTTTATCATATGGGACAAGGTGAAAATTATCCCCATATCCAACGTTACGTAGCAGGTTTAAGCCAACTACCTAGCTGGCAAGCCGCAGTACAAATTGAACAAAATGGTGTGAAAAGTCAAAAATAGCAAGATTGTTTTTTTAAGGCAATTGAGAAAAAGAATCATGATTGACAAGTACATCTGGTTATAAAATAAGCTGACACTTATTTAAAGTAAACGCCTAATGAATTTCATCGGGCGTTCTCTATTTTAAAGATAAGGAATTACCATTATTTAAGATAAGTTTCGCCTATTCTTTCACTACAAATTCCTATCAAAAGGGCTTGAATATCACGACGGTTACGTTGAAAGATATAATCAACTTTTGAAAGAAAAGTGACAAACGCACAGCAAGATTAAATTATTCCTCGGGGTATTAAACAAGTAATCTATATCATTTTACTAACATAAACACATCTGCGTAAAAATCACGCCCCGCTTAACTGGCAATAGTTTTTGAACCCTTGTATAAAAGCTTAAAAGAATCTAGCAAGTCTTTAGACTTCTTGCGTTAGTCAAAATTTAAATAGCATAAAGCTACATTTAATAAGGTTTTAGCCAATTCAAAAATTAGGTAAAACGATACTTTCGCAAGAGGTCTTTTATTTAATGTTAATACTCATCCAGTATTGAGGTTTTTTATCTTTTCTTGCCTGTGATCTAGGTTGTAATACTCTAATTTCATACTCACCTGAAGCAGGTAAAATATAAATACCCTTATCATCAAGCTCTGGAGAATATTCTCCAAGATTGATGGAGTCTTTTAATTGATTACCCCATAAGTAAGCTTCAACATTTCCTCCAGTCAACTTCACTTTTAACTTTTGCCCTTTTTTAGCATAAAATTTGTAGGAATCATACTTGTATCCATCTATCCTTCCGTAATAATTTGCAGGGTGAGCTTTTTTAGCAAACTTAACTACAATAGTCTTTCGTATATCATTGTTATCATTTGCAAGTACGACAGGGCTAACTATAGTTAAAGTTAGGGCTATCAAAGCGCCAGCTAGTAATTTCGTATTCGCTATTTCCATAATAAGGTTACCCTAATTCTTGTATCGCTCCTGACATAATAACATAACTAATAAGTAACCATGAATGATGGAGCAGAAATGTGAATAGTCATAACATGGGGTTGCACTTCAAATGCCAATTTAAGACTTGCAAAATCAATGGTTAATTAATTGGTTACTAGGGAATAACCAATCTAAATATAAATTTTATTTAACAATTACTTATAAAAATATGTGATGCGTATGATACGCATCATATGAATATCGCTTAAATTTGCTATAATTGAATTGAGCAGTGCCATTTGTGGTTAGGTTAAAAATTCATGAGTCTTACTGAAATTAAGGTACGTCAAGCTAAACCAAAGGAAAAAATCTATTTTCTGGCAGATGATGACGGCTTAAGTTTGAAGGTAGAACCAAACGGACGTAAATCTTGGAGTTACCGCTATTCACTTGCAGGGACAAATAAACGTCCTCGCATGAAGTTGGGTGAATATCCTGTAATGTCCTTGAAAGAGGCCAGATCAGTCCGGGATGAATATAAATTTAATAATTATGAAAATAAACCACTGCATAAAAAATACATCAAAACTTTTCAGGATATTTGTGAAGAGTGGTTAGAATTTAAAATTAAAAATTCCTTTGAAGATGAACCACGATGCGGTGTAATTCAGCTCGCAAAAAAATGTTTAGATCAGGATGTTTATCCAAATATTGGACTAATGCCATTTATTGAAGTTAAAAGATATGATCTAGTTAAGATTATTAAAAATATAGAATCTAGAAATGTAAAAGAACCTGTAAAGAAAGCCTATAGTTATTTAAATCAGATTTATGATTATGCGGTAGCGATGGGGTATTGCGAATATAATATTGCCCATGGTCTTCATAAAATATTAATCAATAATAAGATTAAAAAAAATTATCCGTATTTAAACTCAGATGAACTATCTAGCTTTTTAGCTAGATTAAAGCAGGTTAATACAGATCCTATTATTAAAAAAGCCCTGTTATTTAAATTATATACAGGCGTCCGTGGTGGAGAATTATTGCTTTGTGAACCACATCACTTCGATCTAGATAAAAAAATATGGAAAATACCAGCCTTACATATTAAACAATATAGAAGAAAGGTTATTTTAGGTCATGATATCCCTGATTTTTTTGTTCCACTATCTGATCAAGCACTTGAAGTTGTGAAATCAGCACTCGTTTGGTCTCATGGCGAAAAATATGTGTTTTCTAGCCCCCGAAATAATAATAAACCTATTCATTTTAATACCCTGAACTTGATTATCAGAAAAATGGAATATACTAAAAATGAATTAACTTCTCATGGGTTACGATCGACATTTAGTACCATATTAAATGAATCCGGTTTATTTCAATCAAATTGGATTGAAGCACAGCTATCTCATACTGATAAAAATAAAACCCGTGCAAGTTATAATCATGCAGAATATTTTAATCAGCGTATGGAAATGATGCAATGGTGGGGCGATTTTATTGATAGTTGTACTGTAAATTAATGGTTATGAAATCCAAGTTTTAATTAGAATAAGCTTTGTTGCACAAACCTATTCACCGCCATAAATCATTATCTAAAATTGCATCTCGTAGTAAAAGCTCAATGGGCCGGTTCTATGGCTATAAATTACATGTTGTGATGAATCAACTTAGAGAAATAGTCTGTTCACAATGATGATTTCTCTTAACTCGTAAAGTTTATGACGGTGTTGAACGTGTTCAATTAAATCTTAAGTAAGGTAAATGGACAGAAGAGAACTTCATTAAGCCGTATCAAAATATTCTTGAAAAATAGGCATTTCATTTCACATTAGAGCAAGAATCTCATGAGAAAGTTGCCTGATTGAATGTAGTGAATAGATTCATTGCATAATTGTTGACTAAAATTTTCTATATCAGCCTGATTAAGATTAATCGGGCTGATTCTGTTAGGTCGAATATAATAGCGACCTGCTTCAATCATTTTTATTTGAACTTTATTTTATGTCACAGCTTGCTTCCCATTTTAAGCACAATCAGTTTTGTATTTTGTTGGAATATTTAAGTTCTGCTAAGGGCATTGCTGTACCAATGTCTTTAGCAGAATTTCCATGTGCGATCACTTTGGCAGATCGAGTACATGCCGATAGTGATTTGGCACCACTTGAATGTGCGAAGACATTTCCTTCATCAGTGGAAAAAATCATCCATTATTCAGGGAAAGGTCGGGATATTACTGATTTTGAGATCTTCTTAAAATCAACTCAAGCTTCGGGACAGAAAAATTTACTGCTTCTTACAGGTGATAAGTTAAAAGGGCATACCAATGGTCAAGATGGAACGAATCGCACCCGATATTTAGAGTCTGTAAATGCGGTCATGGCCGCAAAGTGTTATGGTGGATTTCATATTGGTGTAGCTTTTAATCCCTTTAAATATGCTGAAGCTGAACGTGATGCACAATATTTAAAACTTCACAAAAAGATTAAAGCAGAAGCAGACTTTATCGTTACCCAGTTGGGTTACGATATGGAGGCTTTAAAACAAGCCAAGGCTTTTTTAAATCGTCATCAATACCCGCAAAATATACTTGCTTGTGTTATGCCACTTAGTTTGGCACGTGCCAATTTTATAGTGAAACATAAGGTCGCAGGAATTGTGATTACACCACACATGTTACGAGTGTTGGCTCAGGAAAAACAGGATGGACGAACTGAGAATGCTTATAAACGTTGTGCTATACAAATATTGATGTGTAAGTATTTGGGCTTTGCAGGTGTGCATCTTTCAGCATGCCATAAGCCTGAAGAGCAAAAGCTTTTAGAAAAATATATTGAACAATATCGACATTATGGTTTACAGGAACTCGAAGCACTCTGGAATGCACTGTGGCAAGTGGAGACTAAAAATGAACTCGTGCCAGAATTAGCTTATTATTCCCGCCAACCATCCTCTAGCCAGCTTATTAAATATCAGCAATTGCATTTCATGCACAAGGCTCTATTTGAGTCCAAAATTGCCAAAGGTGTGGGGCATTTTATTTTTAAAGCCTCACTCTGGGAAAATACTCCTGCAGAAAAAGCATTGTTAAAAACTGAATTTATCTCTAAGCAAGGGGTCGTGGGTTGTGAAAGTTGTGGTCAATGTAGGTTAGGAGATACTTTATATATTTGCCCTGAAACTTGTCCCAAAGGATTGGCGAATGGTCCTTGTGGTGGTACGACATTGGATCGCTGTGAGTTTGGAGATCGTGAATGCATTCATTCTGTGAAAGCCCGACTTGCCAAAGCCGTGGGACAGACTGACGTTCTAAAAGAAAAACTGATTCCAACTGTACCCATTGAAGTACGTGGAACCAGTTCCTGGAAAAATTGGTATCTGGCGACTGAAGCTTAGCTTTCATCATCCATGGCATTCGAATAAAATTTCACGCCCAATTTGATGCGATCACGACCTTGGCTCATACGCCAACGGTTGGTATCACGTAAGGAGTATACACAGCCACAATATTCTTGTTGGTAGAATTCTTCCTTCTTGCTGATTTCAAGCATACGAACAGCACCACCATTTTTACGCCAGTTGTAGTCCCAATAGGTGATACCTTCATAATGTGAAGCAGAACGATGCCCACAATCATTGATCTGCTTCATATCTTTCCAACGAGAAATACCCAATGAGCTACTAATTAGGCTGAAGCCATTTTCAGCTGCATAAAGGGCAGTCCGTTCAAAGCGCATATCAAAACACATGGTACAGCGAATACCTTTCTCTGGCTCATTTTCCATGCCTTTGGCACGTGCAAACCAATTGTCTGTATCGTAATCACAGTCAATAAAAGGAATATTATGTTTTTCTGCAAAGCGAATATTTTCTTCCTTACGGATTTCATATTCCTTGACAGGGTGAATATTGGGATTATAAAAAAAGATCGAAAAGTCGATGCCTGATTCAATTAGGGTTTCCATCACTTCACCCGAGCATGGTGCACAGCAGGAGTGAAGCAGAAGCTTGTCATGACCTGCTGGGAGAGTCAATTTCTGACGTTCAAGTTTGTTTGACATAGTTATATGGGTTTAAATCTAAACCCTATATTTTAACGATTTAATTAGATAGTAAAGATTTGATATACTGATATTTTCTAAGGTTAAGATGAAAGAAATTCACTAATTGAAATTTAATAAGAACGGCTTTGTTGCACAAACCTATCTGTAAAGGCTTTTTCAGCGATATAATTTTCAAATGAAGAAGCCTACACACAAAATCTACCGCACAA